>DATMZP010000028.1:0-3427 GCA_035573595.1 Hyphomicrobiaceae bacterium | reverse complement strand
CCGTTCTTCGAGCTCTACTCCGCCATCCAGCTGTTCGACACGCACATCGCCGTCGCGCTAGCGCACTGCCTGTTCAACGTCCCGCTGGCGGTGTGGATTCTGGAAGGCTTCATGTCGAGCGTGCCCCGGCAGCTCGACGATACGGCCTATCTCGACGGCTACGGCTTCGGGCGCTTCTTCCTCCGCATCTTCCTCCCCGTGATCGCCCCCGGCGTCGGTGTGGCCGCCTTCTTCTGCTTCATGTTCTCGTGGGTGGAGCTGCTGCTCGCCAAGACCCTCACCTCGGTGGCCGCCAAGCCGATCGCCGCCACCATGACCCGCACGGTGAGCATCTCCGGCTACGAGCTGGGCCTGCTGGCGGCGGCTGGCACCCTCACCATTATTCCCGGCGCCATCGTGATCTATTTCGTGCGCAACTACATCGCCAAAGGCTTCGCCCTGGGGCGCGTCTGAGGGGGCGAGCATGGAATCGACGACGGGGCTCTCGTGGATGGCGTGGACCTGGGAGACGGCCGCCTTCTTCATCGCGATCGCGCTTATGCTGGCCGCCATGACCATCTGGGAGCTGCTTTCGCCCGGCGGCGCGCCGCGGCGCGGCGTCCTCGCCATCGAGACCACCCGCGGCGACCGGTTGTTCATCTCGCTCCTGGGGAGCGCCTTCATCCACCTGGGTTGGCTGGCCTTCCTCGGCACGCCCCTCTGGGGCGCCGTCGCGGTGTCGCTCGTTTTTGCGCTTGCTGTCTTCCGCTGGGTCTAGGCGTGGTGGCGCTGCATGTCCATTGTCGCCACGCTCCGTCGCCGTCTAGGGTTCGGCACCGCCACGGAGCGCCCCGCAGAAGCGCAACGGAGGAACCCCATGCACAACCCAGGCTATGTGCTCGCGCTGGACCAGGGCACCACGTCGAGCCGCGCCATCGTGTTCGCCGCGGACTTGAGCATCAAGGGTCTCGCCCAGCGCGAGTTCGCCCAGCATTACCCCGCCTCCGGTTGGGTGGAGCACGACCCGGACGACATCTGGCGCACCACGCTCGATACCGCCCGCCAGGCCATCGCGACGTCCGGCCTTGCACCAACCGACATCGCGGCCGTCGGCATCACCAACCAGCGCGAGACCTGCCTCCTGTGGGACCGGCGCACCTCCAAGCCCATCCACCGCGCCATCGTCTGGCAGGACCGGCGCACGGCCGACGTATGCCGCCGTCTCAAGGACGAGGGCCACGAGCCCACAGTCACCGCCAAGACCGGCCTGCTGATCGACCCCTACTTCTCGGCGACCAAGATCGCCTGGGTGCTTGACCATGTTGAGGGCGCGCGCCGGCTCGCGGATGCCGGGCATCTCGCCTTCGGCACGGTCGACGCGTTCCTCATCTGGCAGCTCACCGGCGGCAGGGTGCACGCCACCGACGCTACCAACGCTTCGCGCACCCTGCTCTACGACATTGCCAGAGGAGACTGGGACGCCGATCTTCTCAGGCTGTTCGGTATTCCGCGCGCCATCCTGCCCGAGGTGCGCGACTCCAACGCCAGCTACGGTTCCACCGACCCTTCAATCCTCGGCGCAGCCGTGCCCATACTCGGCGTTGCCGGCGACCAGCAGGCGGCCACCATCGGCCAGGCCTGCTTCGCGCCGGGCATGGTGAAGTCCACCTACGGCACCGGCTGCTTTGCCGTGCTCAACACCGGCGACGCGCGGGTGGCCTCCAGGAACCGGCTGCTCACCACCGTCGCCTACCAGCTCGACGGCAGGCGCACCTACGCGCTGGAGGGCTCCATTTTCATCGCCGGCGCCGCCGTGCAATGGCTGCGCGACGGCCTCCGCATCATCGCCTCGGCCCCCGAGAGCGGCGCGCTGGCGGCCGAGGCTGACGCCCAGCAGGACGTGTACCTGGTTCCGGCCTTCGTCGGCCTCGGCGCACCGTATTGGCAACCCGACGCCCGCGGCGCCATGTTCGGACTCACCCGCGCCACCGGCCCCGGGGAGGTCGCCCGCGCCGCGCTGGAATCCGTCTGCTACCAGACCCGCGATCTCATAGAGGCCATGCGCGGCGACTGGGCGGCCTCCGCCCAGTCTGGATTCAAGTCCGTGCTGCGGGTGGACGGCGGCATGGTGGCAAGCGACTGGACCATGCAGCGCCTGGCCGACATCCTGGATGCGCCCGTGGAGCGCCCTGTGGTGCAGGAGACGACAGCCCTGGGCGCCGCCTGGCTCGCCGGCCACAAGGCCGGTGTCTGGCCCGACGCGGAGGGCTTCGCCAGGCTCTGGAAGCTCGACCGCGCCTTCGCCCCGGCGCTGCCCGCCGCCGAGCGGGAGCGCAAGTACGCCGGCTGGAAACGGGCGGTGCAGGCCGTGCTCCAGGCCGCCAGCCCCTGATACGGTGGCGACGGCACAGCTCCGGCACGGCGCCGGGTTGCTGACCTGCCCCGGCGCCTCGGCTCAAGCCTTCTCCGCCCTGAGGCCGATCTCGATCACCTCCAGGCCGTTCGGGTCGGCGGCCTGCTGCCGGGCGATCTCCATGAGCGCCCGACGGTACTCGACCGGCATCACCTTCTTGAACTTGGGCAGGTACTCCGCCCAATTCTCCAGGATGGTGTGTGCGCGCGCCGAGTTGGTGTAGTGCACGTGCCGAGCGATCAGCTCGTGCAGGCGCTGGGCGTCTTGGCCGGTGAGATCGCGCATGACATCCACCAGGCCGTGGCTCTCGAGATCTCCCGCCTGGTTGGAGAGGTGACGCATCACCTCCTCCTCGGCCTCCACCGGCTCCAGGTCGATCATGGCGAGATTGCAGCGCTGCTCGAAGGTGCCGTCCTCGTCCAGCACGTAGGCGATGCCGCCCGACATGCCCGCCGCGAAGTTGCGCCCCGTTTGGCCGATCACCACCACCACGCCGCCCGTCATGTACTCGCAGCCGTGGTCGCCCGTGCCTTCCACCACGGCGATGGCGCCGGAGTTGCGCACCGCGAACCGCTCGCCGGCGACGCCGCGGAAGTAGCACTCGCCGGAAATGGCGCCGTAAAGCACGGTGTTGCCGACGATGATGCTCTCCTCCGGCACGATCCCCGAGTTGGGATCCGGCCGCACGATCAGCTTGCCGCCGGAGAGGCCCTTGCCGACGTAGTCGTTGCCCTCGCCGACGAGATCGAGCGTGACACCGTGGGCGAGCCACGCGCCGAAGCTCTGCCCGGCCGTGCCCTTGAAGGACAGCCAGACGGTATCGTCCGGCAATCCGGAATGGCCGTAGCGCCTGGCCACCTCGCCGGAGAGCGTCGCACCGGTCGTGCGGTCGCGGTTGCAGATCGCCAGCTCGTGGCGCACCGGCTTCTTCTCGTCCAGCGCCGGCCTGGCCAGCTCGATCAGCTTGTTGTCTAGCACCTTGTCGAGGCCGTGGTCCTGGCGCTCGCTGTTGTAGATGGCGACGCTCTCCGGCAC
>DATMZP010000027.1:0-6519 GCA_035573595.1 Hyphomicrobiaceae bacterium | reverse complement strand
GACATCGTGCAGGGCATCTCCGACCGCATCGCATTCCTGGACCAGGGCCGGCTGCTGGCCGAGGGGGAGCCCAAGGCCATCCTGTCGGACCCGGCTCTGGCCGCCATCTATTTCGGGGAGCGCTCGGGATGAGCCCGCCTCCCATCCTGAAGGCCGAGAGCCTGCGCGTGGGCTACGGCGGCAAGCTCGTGCTGCTGAACGTCTCCGTCGAGCTGCGGCCCAAGGAGGTGCTGTGCATCATCGGCCACAACGGCGCCGGCAAGAGCACGCTGATGCGCACCCTGTTCGGCCTCGTGCGCCAGGAGGCCGGGCGCGTGCTGGTCGACGGCAGCGTTCTGCCACGGCACATCCCCCGCGCGCTGGCGGCGCAGGGCGTGGCCCTGGTGCCGGAAGGCCGCGGCATCTTCCCCGGGCTGACCGTGAAGGAGATCTTTGCACTCGGAATGTGGTCGGCGGGCGTTCCCAAGGCAGACTATGCGGAACGCGTCGACTGGGTCATGCACGTGCTCCCTCCGGTGCGCAATTTCTACGGCAAGCGCGCCGGCCTGCTCTCGGGCGGACAGCAGCAGATGGTCTCCATCGGTAGGGCACTGCTTGCCCGCCCGCGATGTCTGCTGATGGACGAGCCCTCGATCGGCCTTGCGCCCAAGCTGTTCCAGGATCTGCTCGCACCCATCCGCGCACTGCAGCAGGAGCAGGGCCTGAGCATCCTGCTGATCGAGCAGAACGTTCGCGAGGCCCTGAAGGTGTCCGACCGTGTCGTCGTCATGAAGGCCGGCGCCCTCATCCTCGATGCGCCCCCCGACGACCTCAAGGACAACGCCCGCCTGATGGAACTCTACTGAGCTGCCTCGCGCGCCGAGGCCAACTTCATCAGGGGCGGTAATGCCTGCGGACGGTGGCTCGAGCCCGCGCCGCGAGTAGCGTCCTGCGCCGGCTCACCAGGCCCACCCCGCGTCGTCGGCGCAGACGGTCGGTTGTTTGCTCGAGCCCTGGTCTGATCAGGACTTCCCCGCTAGCTTTGACGCCGCCGCCTATCTACTGCAACCGGCAAGACCAAGGATGGCGCCCCATGCCTCTTCCCGCCGAGATGGATGCATCGAGCCCCAAGCATCTCAGGGATAAGTACGCCATCGTCGGGGTGGGCGAGACCACCTATACGCGCGGCTCCGGCATGACGACGCGGGCGCTCGGCACCTGGGCGGTGGGCAATGCCATCCGCGATGCGGGCCTGACGGCCGCCGATGTCGACGGCATGCTATCCTACCAGATGGGCGACTCCACGTTCGCCACCTTCATTGCCGGCGACCTCGGCATCCGCCTCAACTTCTACATGGACGTGTTCGGCGGAGGGTCGTCGACGGAGGCGCTGGTCGGCATTGCCATCGGCGTGATCGAGGCCGGCCTGTGCCGGACGGTCGCCATCTTCCGCGCCATGAACGGCTACAGCCAGGTGCGCATCGGCGGCACCGGCGCACGCTCGGCCGTGCCCGTCAACGGCGAGATGCTGCACAACAGGGCGTACGGATGGCAGAGCGCGGGTCAGATGTTCAGCTTCACCTTCATGCGCCACATGTACGACTACGACACCACGCCGGCACAGGTCGCGGCCGTGCGCGCGGCTCACAGCACGCATGCCTCCAACAATCCCAAGGCCTATTACAAGACGCGCGTGACGGTGGAGGAGGTGCTCGCCAGCCGCATCATCTGCAAGCCCCTGCACCTCCTGGACTGCTGCGTCGAGACCGACAACGCCACGGCCATTGTCGTCACCTCGGCGGAGCGGGCTCGCGACTGCCGCCACCCGCCCGTGCTGATCCGCGGCGTCGTGGGGCGGTGCTGCAAGCCGCGCAGCGACATGCACTACCAAGCGGGACCAATCTCGACCGTGGCCGGGCGCTTCGCCCGGGAGATCCTGTGGCCGAACTCGGGCGTCGGCCCTGAGGACATCGATGTCACGGGCTCGTACGACGCGTTCACGTTCACCACCATGTTGCAGCTCGAGGACTACGGCTTCTGCAAGAAGGGCGAGGGCGGCCAATACGTCAGCGACGGCACCATTCGGCTCGGCGGCCGGCGTCCCAACAACACCAGCGGCGGCCATCTGTGCGAGGGCTACACGCACGGCATGAGCATGGTTATCGAGAACGTGCGTCAATTACGCCACGACGCCGACGACAGCTGCCCCGTCGGTCCCGACGGGAAACGGAAGCATACCTACGATTACGGCGAGGGCGGATGCCGGCAGGTTGAGCGCTGCGAGCTGACCGCGAACCTCGGGTGGGCGACGCCCGGCACGGGCTCCGCCATGGTGATGCGGCGCGGTTGAGGGGGTGAGCCATGGCGATCGTTGCAGACTACCTGGGCATGTCATTGAGCATCGACGACCTCGACGTCGAGAACCTTGCGTATTTCCGATATTGCGCCGCGCATGATTTTCACCTGCAGCAGTGCGACGGCTGCGGTCTCCTGCGCTATCCGCCGGCCACGGCGTGTCCCTGGTGCATGGGCGGGGCGTCCAAATGGGCGCCGGTAGAGGGTAAAGGCACGGTGCATTCCTACACGGAGGTGCACCATGCCATCCAGCCAGCGTTCAGGGGGCGCACGCCCTACCTCGTGCTGCTCGTCGATCTCGACGTCCAGAAGGGCAAGCCGACCGAGCACGAGGCCTTGCGCGTGGTCGGGAACCTGGCGACGCCCGACGGCAAACTCGCGCCTCCCGAGCTCGTCCGGCAGGTCGGCATCGGCACGCGTGTTCGCATGGTGTTCAGCGATGTCGCGCCGGGATTGTCGCTGCCGCAGTGGGTCCTGGATGACGGTCAGCAGGAGAAAGTCTGGCGCTATCCGCAGGAATAAATGAATTCCTCGCGCCGCCTGTTGGGCTGGCCACGCAATAAGATTATAGACGACTTACCCATGTGCCGATCGCGCGATGGCCGTGAGTGGGGCCATGATACATGACCCTCAGATCGCCGCACCAGCCTTGCCGAGCTGCCGCGCCGCAGCAGGTCACTGGCTCACCCCCGCGTTGCCCTTGGCATCGCCAGGCAGGATCGACCTGATGTTGCCGCCGCACGCAAGGAGCTGCAGCCCGCGTGAAAACATCCAGCCGGCGGCCACCAAGCCCGTGTCGGATGATCTGTCGCACCTCATACGAAATTGAAAGCGCTCTAGCGCTCGCCCTTCGCCCTGGGATCGAGGCCGGCGTAGTAGGCCGCCAAGTCGTCGATGTCCTCCTCCGTGAGCTGGCGCATCACCACCGTCATCATCTCGTTCTTGCGGGCGCCGCTCTTGTAGTCGCGCATGGCGGCGACCAGGTAGTCCTGGACCTGGCCGGCGAGGTGCGGGGCGCCGGGGATTTTGGCAAGACCGTCCAGCCCGTGGCAGGCCTGGCACTGGAGCGCCTTCTGGCGGCTGACGGCCGCGTCCTGGGCCGCCACGCCATCCCCCGCGGCCACGATCGCCGCTCCGAGGGCGACGGCAGCCAGGCCGCGAAGGCTGCGATGCAGGGCCGCGCGGCGGGCGCTCTCCCCGCGGACGGGGAGAGCGCTGTGGCGTTGGCTATTCGCCATACGAGATGCGGTAGATGGCGCCCGTCAGATCATCCGAGATCAGGAGCGATCCGTCGGCAAGCTCGGCCACGTCGGCCGGCCGCCCGAGATACTCGCCGTTGGCGGTGAGCCAGCCCTCGGCGAAGGGCTCGGTCTTGTCGGCCGTGCCGTCCTCCTTGAGGCTGGTGAACATCACCCGCGCACCCACCGGCCTGGTGCGGTTCCACGAGCCGTGCTGGGCGGAAAAGATGCCGCCACGGTACTTCGCCGGGAACTGGCTGCCCACATAGAAGTGCATGCCCAGGTCGGCGGCGTGCGCGGCCATCTCCACCTCGGGGAAGACGACATCCGCGGGCGGCGTCTCGGCCTTGTACTCCTCGGTGCGGACCTTGCCGCCGCCGAGCCAGGGGAAGCCGAAATTCAGGCCCGCCTTGGTGGCGCGGTTGAGCTCGCCCGGCGGGATGTCGTCGCCCATGCCGTCCACCTGATTGTCGGTGAACCACAAGGTGCCGTCCTTGGGGTTGAAGTCCATGCCCACCGAGTTGCGCACGCCGTGCGCGAACACCTCGCGGTTCTTGCCATCGCGGTCCATGCGGACGATGCCGCTCATTCCGACCTTGTTATAGAGGTCGAGCTTGCCCTTGGCGGGCACGTTGTAGGGCTGGCCGAGCGTGATGTAGAGCTTGTTGTCGGGGCCGATCCGGCACACGCGGGCGGTGTGGTTGTAGCTCACCTCCTCCGGCGGGATCAGCTCGCCCTGCTTGACCACGTTGAAGGCGGCCACGTCGGCGCTCTCGTAAAAGAACTCGGCGGCTGGATATTCCAGCACGCGGTTCTGCTCGGCGATGTAGAGGAAGCCGTCCTTGGAGAAGCACGGCCCGTTCGGCAGCGCCATCTTGAGCGACGCGCCGAACACCTTCACCTCGTCGGCGACGCGGTCCTTGTCGCGGTCGGTGACGGCGTAGACCTTGCTCTTGCGGGTGCCGACGAACATCACCACGCCCTGCGGACCGACCGCCATGTGGCGGGCGTCGGGGACGATGGCATAGAGCTTGATCTTGAAGCCCTCGGGCAGCTTGATCTTGCGCAGCGTCTTGTTGATGGCGTCGGCCCTCGGCCCGGTCTGCGGGATGGTGGGCACGTCGATCTCGGCGCCGGTCACCTTGAAGTCGGAGAGCTTCTCCAGAGTGCCGGCGCCCTGCGCCTGGGCCAGCGCCGGGAGCGCCAGGAGAACGGCAGCCAACGAGGCCGCCAGCTTGACCCGTCTGTGCATGCGATTTCCTCCGAAGTTTGTTCTCGTCTTGCGGGACGCGTGGCGCCGACCGAGGCGAGCAGCGCCGATCGGCGGCCCCGGCTCACCGTAGACCCATTTCAAGCAAATTGGTGGCAATGCGGGCGAAAGAGCGGGATGCAGAGATGCGCACACCGAGGATCTTGCGGTCAGGCCAACGCAGCGCGAGCCTTGTCCACCGAAATCATCGCAGGTCGCGGGCGCGTTCGCTTTCGGATGCCGCCCCAGCTATGATCGGCGCATGACCAATCTGTTCCAGGCCGCGGGGATGGAGGCGGAGGCGCCGCGCCCCCTCGCCGACCGGCTGCGGCCGACGACGCTCGCCGAGGTCGTGGGCCAGGACCACCTGGTCGGCGCCGACGGCACACTCACGCGCATGCTCGGGAGCAGCCGGCTGGCGAGCATGATCCTGTGGGGGCCGCCGGGCTCGGGCAAGACCACGGTGGCGCGGCTGCTGGCGGACGCCACGCAGCTGGCCTTCGAGCAGCTCTCGGCCATCTTCTCGGGCGTGCAGGACCTGCGCAAGGCGTTCGACCGCGCCAAGGGGCGGCGCCAGACCGGCAAGGGCACGCTCCTCTTCATCGACGAGATCCACCGCTTCAACCGGGCGCAGCAGGACGGATTCCTGCCCTACATGGAGGACGGCACCATCACCCTGGTGGGCGCCACCACCGAGAACCCGTCGTTCGAATTGAACGGCGCCTTGCTCTCGCGCGCGGTGGTGCTGACCTTCCACCGCCTCGACGAGGCGGCGCTGGAGAGGCTGCTGGCACGTGCCGAGGCCGTGGAGGGCCGGGCGCTGCCGCTCGACGCAGAGGCGCGCGTGATGTTGATCGCCATGGCCGACGGCGACGGGCGCACGGCGCTCAACATGGCGGAGGAGATCCTAGGCGCGGTGCCGGCCGGCGCGGCCGCGATCGGCCGCGAGGCGCTGACGAAGCTGGTGCAGCGGCGGGCGCCGCTCTATGACAAGTCGCGCGACGGGCACTACAACCTGATCAGCGCGCTGCACAAGTCGGTGCGCGGCTCCGACCCGGATGCGGCGCTCTACTGGCTGGCGCGCATGCTGGACGGCGGCGAGGACCGGCTCTACATCGCGCGGCGGCTGGTGCGGATGGCGATCGAGGACATCGGCCTTGCCGACCCGCAGGCGGTGGCACAGGCGCTGGCCGCCAAGGACGTATACGACTTCCTGGGCAGCCCGGAAGGCGAGCTGGCGCTGGCGCAGGCCGTGGTCTACCTCGCCACCGCGCCCAAATCGAACGCGGCCTATGCCGCCTTCGGCGCCGCCATGCGCGCCGCCAAGGAGGGCGGCAGCCTCGCACCGCCCAAGCATATCCTCAACGCACCGACCAGGCTGATGCGCGAGGAAGGCTACGGCGCGGGCTACGCCTACGACCACGACACGGCGGAGGCCTTCTCGGGCCAGAGCTATTTCCCCGAGGGCATGCCGCGCCGGCAGTTCTACGATCCGCCAGGCCGGGGCTTCGAGGCGGAGATCAGGAAACGGCTGGAGTATTGGGCGAAGCTGCGGAAGCCGTAACCGTAGGGTGCAATAACCGAAGCGCATTGCACCGCAGCTCCTCCAGCGCCGACTGGAAAAGCGGTGCAATACGGGCTGGCGCCCTATTGCACCCTCCGATCAGCAGCAGGGTGCAATAAGCATGGCGCTTGAGC
>DATMZP010000026.1:0-7658 GCA_035573595.1 Hyphomicrobiaceae bacterium | reverse complement strand
CGAAGGGCCAGGCGCGCGCGTCCTGCGCGACGGCGCCCTTAGGCACAACGGGGGCCACGATCGGGTTCACGGCACGGGCCTTCTCTCTCTGAACCACGGCAGCGCACGCCCCTTGTACATGCGCGGCGGACCCTATGGATGTCTGCACCGGACGTCAACCTGCACGGGGGGCTGGGCAACGGCGCGAGGATCGAAAAATCCGATGCGACTCGCTAACCGAGGCAGGCTCGCGATGGCGTGGGCATCGCTGCAGCCGACCGCCATCGTTCCTCGCAGAGCATCATATTGCTCTCGGTCCGAGCCGTATCAATCAATCGATCAATCAATCAATCGATCGATTCGATGGACGCAATACGGACGGTTGGCGGCCATTTGGCACCCGTTATCCGCGACCACCGCGCTGTATCCAAGGTGATCTCGGTTCAGCCGCAAGGGAGGAAGGTGATCCGGCCCGGGAGGATCTACGACGAGGTCCGAAGTCCGTAGGGTGCGTTAAGGCGTCAGCCCGTAACGCACCGTGCACCCTGCGTTCACGAAATCGGTGCGTTACGCGCTGCGCGCTAACGCACCCTACACCGCAAAATGCGGCATCACCTCGCGGCCCAGCAGCTCCACGGTGCGCATGGCCTCGGCGGGCGCGATGTCGCCGAAGGCGATGTCGCAGATGAAGTAGTTGGCGCCCGAGGTCTCGACCTGCTCGGCGATGTAGGCGCGCGCGGCGGCCGGCGTGCCGGCAAACGCCCCGCCCACGGCCATCAGCGGGCCGATCTCCTCGGGCATCGGCACCGCCATCGGCAGCTTGATGCCGCGTTCATTCCACAGGAACGCCAGGTGGCGATACCAGCGCCGGTAGGCGCGCTCGGCGATGCCAAGCGCCTCGGCCTCCGTTTCGGCCACCACCATGTGGCGGATGACGCCGGCAAGCGGTGCGGGCTCGGCCGGGTGGCCGTTCTTGCTCCATTCCTCGCGATAGCGGTCGATGACCCTCCGCGCGGCGGGCGCCGGCACCAGGGTGGCGATATTGGCCTTCTCCTTGGCCGCCCAGACGGTCGCGTCGGGCGTGTTGAGGCCATACCACAGTGGCGGATGCGGCTTCTGCACCGGCTTTAGCACCATCGGCACGTTCGCGAACTCGTAGAACTCGCCCCTGAACGTGAGCACATCCGAGGTCAGACCCTGCTTGAGGATGTGGAGCGCCTCGGGGAACTGGCGCGGGCCACTGGCCGGATCGACACCGTAGAAACCCACCTCGATGGGCGACACGCCGCGGCCCACGCCCAGCTCCAGGCGTCCGCCGCTCATGTGGTCGAGCATGCAGATCTCCTCGATCAGGCGCACTGGATGATAGAGCGGCAGCAGATAGACCAGCGGCCCGAAGCGCAGGCGCTGCGTGCGCTGGGCGATGGCGGCCATGATCAGGCTGGGGGATGGCGCCAGGCCGAGCGGAGTACCGTGGTGCTCCGCCAGGTGGTAGGCGAAGAACCCGAGGCGGTCGTAGGCCTCGACGAGCCGCATGCGGCCGGCGATCTGCTCCCCCAGCGGCACACCGCTGTCGTCCATGTGCTCGAAGACGCCGAATTTCATGATGCGTTCCTCCCGGCGATAGCCAAACCCCTCGCACCGTGCCAAAGGGGCCAGACTCCTCACATCCTCCTCGCGTCGAGCGCCGTGGTAACACACCAGGAGAGACGCGAGGGGGCTGCCCCCCGTTGATGCGAGAGATCGGACCTCCGAGCTGCCATGACATTCGGTTTCAACGTTCCCAGCAAGCTCAAAGGCGCGCTCGCCTTCGTGCACCACGAGGCGGCCGGCGGGCTCGCCCTGATGGCCGCGGCGCTTGCGGCGCTGGTTGCGAGCAACTCCCCTCTGGCCTCGCTTTACGACGGCTTCCTCAACATTCCGGTCGGCGTCCGCGTCGGCCCGCTCGCCATCGACAAGCCGCTGCTGCTGTGGATCAACGACGGTCTGATGACGGTGTTCTTTTTCCTGGTGGGGCTGGAGATCAAGCGCGAGCTGCTGCGCGGCGAGCTTTCCACGTTCGGGCAGGCGGTGCTGCCTGCCCTGGCGGCCGCGGGCGGCATGGCGGTGCCAGCGGCGATCTACACGGCCATCAACGCCGGCGACTCAGCGGCGCTCAGAGGGTGGGCGATCCCAACTGCCACCGACATCGCCTTCTCTGTCGGGGTGCTGGCGCTGCTGGGATCGCGCATTCCCGCGTCGCTCAAGATCTTCCTTCTGGCGCTCGCCATCATCGACGACCTCGGCGCCATTGTCATCATCGCGCTGTTCTATACCGAGCACCTCTCGCCTGACTCGCTGCTGCCGGCCGCGGCAGGCGTGGCGGTCCTGTGGGGGCTCAACGCGCGCGGCATCAGCCGGCCGGCACCCTACGTCCTTACGGGGCTCTTCATCTGGGTGTGTGTGCTCAAGTCCGGCGTGCATGCCACACTGGCCGGGGTGGCCGTCGCGCTGGCCGTTCCGCTCAGGCCCGATACGTCCGGGCCCGATACGCCCGGGCAGCCCTCGTTGCTGGAGCAGCTGGAGGAGAGCTTGCATCCGTGGGTGGCGTTCGCCGTGCTGCCGCTGTTTGCGTTCGCCAACGCCGGCGTGTCGCTGCAGGGGCTGTCGCTTGCCAAGCTGCTGCAGTCGGTGCCGCTTGGAATCGCGCTGGGGCTGCTCGTGGGCAAGCCGCTTGGAATCGTCGGCGCCACATGGCTCGCCGTCAAAGGCGGCCTGGCGCCGAGACCCGAAGGTGCGAGCTGGCGCCAGATCTTGGGCATCGGCATGCTCGGGGGCATCGGCTTCACCATGAGCCTGTTCATCGGCACGCTGGCCTTCCCCGATCCGGTCCACGCCGCCCAGCTGCGCCTCGGGGTGCTGGCGGGGTCGATCGTGTCAGCCGTCGTCGGGTATCTGCAGCTGGTCGGGTCGGGGTCAGACCCCTTGCGCAGACCTTAGAGTTTCACAACGGCGGTCGTGGCAAGGGGTCTGACCCCCGTCGTCACTACCGCGGCAGCACGGGGCGGTCCTGGGCGGCGCGGATCGCCGGGATGACCGCCGTCCGCAAGGCCTCGGCCGAGATCGGGCCTGTGTGCTTGTAGACGATGACGCCGCGGCCATCGACCACGAAGGTCTCCGGCACCGCGATCACGCCCCATTCGATGCCAGCGCGGCCGTCGCCGTCCACGCCCACCGCCGCGAACGGGTTGCCGTGGCGGCCGAGGAAGCGGCGGGCGTTGGCGGCCTGGTCCTTGTAGTTGATGCCGTAGAGGCGTACCCCCGGCTCCTCCTTCAGCGCCAGCAGCTGCGGATGCTCCTGCAGGCAGGGCGCGCACCACGAGGCCCAGAAGTTCACCACCGTCACCTCCCCCGGTCCCGGCCGCCCGGCGGGCACCGGGGGAACCGGCCTGCCGTCGTCGGTGAGGCCTTCTAGGGGCTGGAGCACGAGATCGGGCGCCGACCGGCCGATCAGGGCGGAGGGCAGGCGGGACGGGTCGCCGCTGCGCAGCGCGAACAGAAAGAGCAGCGCCAGGAGGCCGAACACGACCAGCGGCCACACCGGAAGGCGCATGGTGCTCAGCCCTGATGCCTGGGGGGGCCGGGGCGGCGCTTGACGCCACGCGCATCCAGCTCGTCGAGCAGGCGCTGCTGATGGCGGCCGTCGGCGATCAACCAGCCCACCAGCCCGGCCAGCACGATCGCCACGACCGCGTATGAGGCCCAGATGTAGGCGGCGTGGGGGCCGAGGTCCATTGCCGTCACTCCGCAGCTTCCGCCAGGCTGGTTGCCGCCTGCACCTCGGCCAGCCGCAGGGCCTTGACGCGCCGGCGCAGGATCTCGTTGCGCATGGCCTTGATATGCAGCGCCACGAACAGCGCCAGCATGCCCGCCGCCATCGCCAGAAGGGGCCATAGCAGCGAGGGGTGGATGGTGGGCGCGCCGAGCCGTGACACGCTGGGCGCCTGGTGGATGCTGTTCCAGTTCACCGAGAAGCGGATCACCGGCAGGATGACGATGCCGACGATACCGAGGACTGCCGTGAGGTTGGCGGCCAGTCCCTCGTCGTCGATGGAGGAGCGCAGGGCGATCAGCCCGAGGTAGAGGAAGAACAGGATCAGCACCGAGGTGAGCCGCGGGTCCCAGGTCCAGAACGCGCCCCACATGGGCCGGCCCCACAGCGACCCGGTCACCAGGCACAGGAAGGTGAACACGGCGCCGACCAGCGCGGCAGACTTGGCGGATACATCGGCCAGCGGGTGCCGGAACACCAGCAGGCCGAAGCTGGAGCCCGCCACCACCGCGTAGCCGAGCATGGCCAGCCACGCCGCCGGCACGTGCACGTACATGATCTTGGCGGCGTGCCCCTGCTGGTAATCGAGCGGCGCGGTGAAGCCCATGTAGAGCCCAACCGCAATCAGCACGCCTGCCAGCACCGATATCCAGGGCAGCAGCTGCCCGGACAGCGCCATGAAGCGTGTGGGGTTCGCCAGTCGCTGGGTCAACGTCTGCATGGCGCTCGTCTACGGCGAAATCCCTCGGTCTGCAAATCGGCGCGGTGTCCTAGGCAGACCGTGGGTCGCAGGTTGCGTTGCGCGGAGCGCGTAACGCAACATTCTGGCCTTACCGTGGTGCGGTACGGCCCTTCGCGCCTAATGCAACCTACGTGAGCTGGAACCGCAGCGCCAAGGCAGCGGCCAACGGGGCAAGCACCACGGAGGCCAGCGAGATCGCCACCAGGATCAGGAACGCGGGCACGAAGCCTCCGCTCCCCGTCAGGGCAGCGGAGATCGCCTCGATGCCGAAGAGGAGCGTGGGCACGTAGAGCGGTAGCATCAGGAGCGCGATCAGCACACCGCCGCGGCGCGCCCGCAACGTCAGCGCGGCGCCAATGGCGCCGATGAAGCTGACCGCCGGCGTGCCGGCCAGCATGGTGGCCACCAGGACGCCGTAGGCCTCCAGCGGGAGGTTGACCAGCAGGCCCAGCACCGGCGCCAGCACCGTCAGGGGGATGCCGGTGGTGAGCCAGTGTGCGAGGCTCTTGGCGGCGGCAACGGCCTCCAGGGGCAGCGGGCCGATCGCCATCGCCTCCAGCGAGCCGTCCTCGAAGTCGGTCTCGAACAGGCGCCCGAGCGACAGCAGCGTGGCGAGCAGCAGGGCCACCCAGAGCAGGCCGGGGGCAATGCGGGAGAGCAGGTTGAGGTCGGGACCGAGACTGAGCGGCAGCATGGTGACGACCACCAGGTAGAAGCCGAGCGCGACGCCGACGGTGCCGCCCTCCTTCCAGGCGAGCAGGAGATCGCGGCGGACCAGGTGCCAGAACGGTTTCATGCGGCGGCCGCCGCCGGCCGGGCCAGGGGCAGCTCCCGCGCACCGTCGAAGGCCAGGGGAAGATGCGTGGCCGCCACCACCAGGCCGCCGCCGGCTAGGTGCGCATTGACGACCCCGGCCAGCACCTCCTGCCCGGCCTGGTCGAGGGAGGCGGTGGGCTCGTCCAGCAGCCAGATCGGGCGCCGGGCCAGCAGCAGCCGCAGCAGGCCGGCGCGCCGCCGCTGGCCGGCCGAGAGGTAGCCGGCCGGGATGTCGCGCAGGCCCTCCAGTCCGAAGGTGGCCAGCGCCGCATCGAGCCGGTCCCGCCCGCTCCCCGGCGCCTCCCCATGCGCCCCGTCGAGGAAGCCGCGCCAGAAGGCGGCGTTCTCCGCCACCGTCAGGCCGGGCTTCACGGCGTTGGCGTGCCCAACAAAGTGGCACTGCTCGCCGATGCCCGCATCCGCGGCACCGCCGTCAAGGCGGATCTGCCCTGCCTCGGGCGGCAGGAAGCCGGCCAGCGTGCGCAGCAGCGTAGTCTTGCCTGCCCCGTTCGGCCCCGTCACCAGCAACGCCTCCCCGGCCGCCACGGCAAATGACAGTCCGGCGAACAGGAGGCGCCCGCCCCGGCTTACGCCCAGCTTCTCGGCAATCAACTGCATATCAGCTGCACATCGACCTTAAGGGGCCTTCCCCGCACCCCGCGCCGCATACTAGACTCGTTATACGGTTGCAATTCCGTCCGCCATGCGGGGTCAGACCCCTCGCCTCCTACCTCCCGCAGAATTGTTGCGTTGGACGCGAGGGGTCTGCCTCCGTCACCGCGGCGCGCACGCGATGCATTTGCAAGGAGAACAGCCTCTCATGAGCACGGCCGCGCCCCATCCCGACAGCTTCAAGTGCCGCAAGACACTCACCGCCGGCGGTAAGACCTACGAGTGCTTCTCGCTGCCCGATGCCGAGAAGAACGGACTGACCGGCATCTCCAAGCTCCCCACATCGCTCAAGGTCCTGTTGGAGAACCTGCTCCGCTTCGAGGATGGCCGCTCGGTGAAGGCCGACGACATCCGCGCGGTGGCCGAGTGGCTCAAGGCCAGAACCTCCACCCGCGAGATCGCCTACCGCCCGGCGCGCGTGCTGATGCAGGACTTCACGGGCGTCCCCGCGGTGGTGGACCTGGCCGCCATGCGCGATGCCATGCGCCACCTGGGCGGCGACCCCTCCAGGATCAACCCGCTGGTGCCGGTCGACCTCGTTATCGACCATTCCGTGCAGGTGGACTACTTCGGCACAGCCGATGCCTTCAGGCGGAACGTCGAGATCGAGTACGAGCGCAACAAGGAGCGCTACGAGTTCCTGCGCTGGGGCGCCGGCGCCTTCAACAACTTCCGCGTGGTGCCGCCCGGCACGGGCATCTGCCACCAGGTGAACCTGGAATATCTGGCGCAGTCGGTGTGGACCAAGGAGGTCGGCAGCCGGACGCAAGCGTTCCCGGATACCTGCGTCGGCACCGACAGCCATACCACCATGGTGAACGCGCTGGGCGTGCTTGGCTGGGGTGTGGGCGGCATCGAGGCCGAGGCGGCCATGCTGGGCCAGCCGGTGGCCATGGTGATCCCGGAGGTGATCGGCTTCCGCTTCCACGGCAAGCTCAAGGAGGGCGTGACGGCCACCGATCTGGTGCTCACCTGTACGCAGATGCTGCGAAAGCGCGGCGTCGTCGAGAAGTTCGTCGAGTATTTCGGCGACGGCCTGGACAACCTCTCCGTCGAGGACCGCGCCACCATCGCCAACATGGCGCCCGAGTACGGCGCCACCTGCGGTTTCTTCCCCGTCGATGCCGACACCATCAAGTACCTCAAGGCCACCGGCCGCGCGCCCGAACGCGTTGCCCTGGTGGAGGCCTACTGCAAGGCCCAGGGCATGTGGCGCGAGCGCGGCGCGGCGGCCGTCTATACAGACGTGCTGGAGCTGGACCTCTCCGCCGTGGAGCCGTCCATGGCCGGCCCCAAACGCCCGCAGGATCGGGTTCCGCTCACGGGCGCCAAGGCCGGCTTCGCCGCCGCGCTGCCCGAGATCGTCAAGGGCGCGAAGCTCGATCAGCGGGCCAAGGTAGAGGGCGCGGACTATGACCTCGGCAACGGCGACGTGGTGATCGCGGCCATCACGTCGTGCACCAACACCTCCAACCACTCCGTTTTGATCGCCGCCGGCCTGGTGGCGCGCAACGCCCGCAGGAAGGGGCTGAAGGCCAAGCCGTGGGTGAAGACCTCGCTGGCCCCCGGGTCCCAGGTCGTCACCGACTATCTCGCCAAGGCCGGCCTGCAGGAGGACCTGGACGCGCTGGGCTTCAA
>DATMZP010000025.1:0-9087 GCA_035573595.1 Hyphomicrobiaceae bacterium | reverse complement strand
GAGGTCGGGCAACTCGGCGGCGTCCGGCTCCAGCTCCGGCAGCGGCAGCTCCGAGCGTATGGACAGACCATAGGCGCGATAGCCATAGGCCCGCCGCACCCGCGCGGCGCCGGGCTGCGGTGCGCCGTGGCCGGCTCGTGCGCACCTCCCTTGTCCGGACGGATTGCCGTCAGCCATGTCGCTCACACCGAGACCATCGCGGCCGGCATGTCGCCCGCCGCACCACGTTGCCGGCGCAGCCACAAGGCCAGGGCCACGGCCCGCCACACTGCCTGGACGTCATATCCATCCGCCCGTTCCCCCCGCGCCGCCATCCCCCGATAGGCCTCCCGAACGGCCGCCAGATCGACGTATCCGCCGATATCCTCGGCATCGTCGAGCAGGACGCTGTCGAGCACGGGGCGGTGGTGGGCCAGCATGCCCCGCGTCAGATGCGGTGTAAAATCGAACTTGTCGCGACGCCATTGCACCGCGGCCGGCAGAATGCCGTCCATGGCCTTGCGCAGCACCATGCGCGAGAAGCCGCCGCTCAGCTTCGCATCGGCCGGCAGGCCGAGGCAGAATTCCACCAGCCGCTTGTCCCAGAACGGATAGCGCGCCTCCACGCCGGCGGCGGCGGCCACCTTGTCGAGGACCTCCAGGGCGTAGGGCTGCAGGCCGGCGGTGAGCAGCCCGAGATGGTGCTCGCGCTCGGTGAGGCGGTTGGCCACCGCCGCGTGGACGCGAAAGCGGGCGACGGCATCCGTGCGCCGGGCAAAGTCGGGATCGATGAAGCGGCTCCAGGCGGGCCGCCTCTCCCCCTGCCCGAATGCCCGCCGCGCCCGGCGCTGCACCCGCGCGGCGGCGCGCCGCAGCGCCACGAGGACCGGCGCGGCCGGACCGAAATTTGCCAGGTACGCCGCATAGAGCCGCCAGGCCGGGGCGGTGCCGTACCGGTCGGCATCGGCCGGCACCTCTCGCCACAGGTCCACCCACCTCCCTGCGGCTGCCAGCTCCCGCAGCCGGCCATAGCCGTGCGACACCACCTCGTCGCCGCCATGACCATCAAGGAGCACGCGCACCCCGCGCGCTGCCGCCGCGTGATAGACCTGCCGGCTGAGCGTCAGCCCGGGAGCCAGCACGATGCCGTCCTGCTCCGCGAGCACCCGGTCGAACTCCGCCAGCGGCGCAAACCGACTGGACTCGATAAAAAAAGGCTCGTAGCCGCCCTGGGCGACGACGGCCTCGATGGACGGCCGCTCGCACAGCAGCGGTGTCTTGTCGAACACCAGTGAGAACGTCGGCAGGCACCGCCCCTCGGCCTGCAGAAGCCGCGACGCGACGCAGGCGATGGACGACGAATCGAGGCCGCCGCTCAGCATGGCGCCCACGCGCTCCGCCCCGCCGAGACGGCAGCGCACCGCCTCCGAGAACAGCTCCCGGAACCGCTCGGCGCTGTCGCGGCCGGTCTCCGCAACCGACGGCTCGGGCCGCCAGTAGGCCTGCAGCCGGCAGGCGCCGGCCGCGGCGGTCAGGTGATGGCCGGGCGGCAGGCGAAGAATGCCTGACCAGAGCGTCGAGCCGGTGTCGGCCACGATGCCGACCAGGAAGTCGGCGACCCAGGCCTCGTTGACCCCGCCCGGGGCGCCGCGCAGCGCGAGCAGAGCCTTGATCTCGGACGCAAACGCGAGGCGGCCACCGTGATCGAAGTAGTAGAGCGGCTTCACGCCCATATGGTCGCGGGCGCAGAACAGGCGGGCCTCGCGGCTGTCCCAGACGACGAAGGCGAAATCGCCCAGCAGACGGCTGGCGCAATCCGTTCCCCAGCGCCGGTAGGCGCCCAGAATCACGGCCGCGTCGCTGGCGGCCTGCCTGAGGCCCAGCGCGGCCAGCAGCTCGTCGCGGTTGTCCAGGCGGGCGTCCGCCACGATCGCAAGACCGTCGTCGTCGAGGATGGGCTGTCGTGCCGACGGCCGGGCGCAGCCCGTCTGCAGCAGGCCGTGGCCAAGGCCGACGCAGCCCGCGCTCCAGGCCGCCATGCCGTCGGGGCCGCGGTGGCGGACCGCCTGCAGCATGCGGTCGAGATCGGCCGCCTGCACCGGGCGCCCATCGCCGTTCATGATGCCGACGATGGCGCTCACAGCGGCTCGGGGCCGAAGTCGGCGAGCGGCACGTAGCGCCGCAGCTCGTGCGGCGGGCCGCCCAGCAGCACGCGCTCGCCGCAGATCAGCCAGGCATGGGCGACAAGCTTGCCGCCGGCATCGTTGCCGACGCCGATGCGCAGCCGCGACCGATAGCCGGCCCGGGCGAGGATCAGCTGGGCCGCGAACGCCTTCACCAGGCAGGTCGCCCTCGGCACCAGCCGCGAGGCAACGTCGACGCCCCACACGATGCGTCGCGCCGCATCGCCGGTCGCCTCCGCGCCGGCAGTCGTGCGCGGCAGCCAGCGGCGCAGGGCGCGATAGGACAAGAGGCTGAGACCCAGGCGTACGACGGCGACCGTCAGCACGCAGCGTGCGAGGAGCAGCTTGTCGGGCGTGCTCAGTCGCAGGAACTTAGCCACCCGTGCCATCGGCAACCTTGATCAGCCCGGCGCCGGCGAGCCGCTGCAGCAGCTCGATCAGGTCGGCATAGCACTGCTCGGGCTCGACATCGTAGCGCGCCGTCAGGGCGCTGTGAACGTCGGACACTGCAACCGGGGCGCGGAGCAGCTCCCACACGTAGGCCCCGACCGGGTTCACGCTGAAATAGGTGCCGGAGCGCAGATCCAGCAGAGCTGCCCCGCCCGCCAGCTCGCACGACACCGTCTCTTCATCGCGAGAGACGATGGATGTCGCCGTAAGGGAGGCTGTGGCAAGGCCGCTCAAGACCGACACCTTCGCACATCAGGCCGCCAAATGCCCAACGGCGCCGGCAACTCGAATTGCTGGCGCCCAAACCCTCAAACGTTGCCACCTGTGCGCTGCCCCGGGGCAACGCCCTGCTATGTCCTACCTCTTGGGCAGATCAGAGAAGGTGAGGTCGCCAGTGAGCGTGCCTGCGCCAAAGCCTGCATCAAGGGCGTGCCCGCTGCTGGCGTGCTGCGTCACGTCCTCCAGCGTACCAATACGGATCACGGTCGGCTTCTCGTACCGCAGTTTGCCATCCCGAGACGCATTAGAATGGTTCTCACGCATGCATAAATCTCCTACCGTCCAGCTATGATCCGCATAGGATGACCTGTGCGGTTGCAAAGTCAAGCGCACCGGCAAACAAAGCATTACTCTGTGGCCTTTTGGTCCGAACGGTGACATCTTCCCCCTCAGCACGGGGAAATTCCAACACGCTCGACGCCTGTCGGGCATGCCTGCAAGTTTGCGGCTCCGGGAAACATGCGCGGCAGCCCCCACTTCCGATTGCGCCTGCCGGCCGTCGACCACAAAGATGGAGCGGAGCCCTCGGACCGGATCGAGATGCCCGTCAGCATCGCCCCCATAGACGAGCTTGTGCCCGACGCCGCCGTGGAGGACCAGGCCCTCCTGCGAGCAATCCGTGCGTGTATTCTGCCGCCGACGCACAACCGACCGCACCCGATCCCTTCCGGCATCGACTGGGCGGAGGTCGGCAAGGTCGCAGCCAGGAACAAGATGGGGATGCTCCTGCTGCGTGGTCTAAGTCGGAGCGCCGCTGGGATACCGCCCGACTTCCGCTCCGCCCTGGAGGAGCAGCAGAAGGCCACGATCCACCTGAACACCAGGAACCTGATGACGCTGCGCCTCGTGGTCTCCACCCTGAAGGCAAACGGGGTGGAGAGCGTCGTCCTCAAGGGGCCGTGTGCCCAGATGCTCCTGCACGGCGACTTCTTCGTAAAGCCCTCCTTGGACGTGGACCTGCTGGTCTCCCGTCGCGACTTCGGCAAGGCGGGCCGGATGGTGGCCGACAGCGGCTTTGCCGTCGCGGAGGAGTGCCGGTCGCCGTGGTGGACGGTCTTCCTCGGCGAGCAGCACTTCCTGGCGGCCAGTCGGACGCTTACGACCGTCGATCTACACCACCGCACCCAGCAACCTGGCTGCCCGGCCCCCCGCGAGGTCGGCGCTTTTCTCTCCAGCCCGGCCTCCGTCATGGTTGGCGGCATGAAGGTGCCCACGCTGTCGCGCTCGGACACGATCCTGCTGGCGTGCATGAGCCTGGTGAAGGCCCTCGTCCACAAGGAGCCGGCCGGAGGTCACGTTTGCGATATCGCCGCCGGTCTCGCCGGCCATTCGCCGGAGGCGGTGGCGCAACTGGCCCGGGAGGCGGACAGGCAGGGGCTGCGCAACACCTTGGGCCTGGGCTTGCGGTCGGCGCGACTGCTGCTCGGCCTGGATGCGCGCATGGACGGGGTGCAGCGCCCGGTCATGGAAGATGTGGCCGACGCCGACCTGCTCGGCATGATCCTGCGCCCGTGGTCGAGCGGGATCCGCTGGCACAGGCGCTCGCGAATGCTGTGGGAGCTGTGCGACAACGAGTCGGCCTACCTCAAGGAGATCTGCTGGAAGATTGCCGCCGAGCTTTGCTACACGCTGTTGCAGCGGCCGCGCCGCGATCGGGCGCTGCCCTGAGTGCACCCGTGCCGTTTCGTTCCCGCACGGGTTGGCCTTCCCCTGGACCGATCCATTCCAATGGCTCTCTCGATAATTTCACTATTGCGATCCGGCCTTGAGCGCTTGTTGCTTGCGGCTTCCCGGCGCGTGGCTATTTTCACCGCCGCAACCTTCACAGCCGGACAATGAAGATGGGCGGCGACAGCGTCGATGTCGTCATCGCGGCGTGGAACTCCGAGAGGACGATCGGCCGCGCGATCAGGTCGGCGCTGCTGCAGCGGCGGGTCGCTCGGGTCATTGTCGTGGACGACGCCTCCACCGATGCCACCGAGACGGCCGCGTCGGTCGCCGACGACGGCAGCGGCAGGCTTACGGTCGTGCGGCTGCGGGAGAATGGCGGTCCGGCGCGAGCACGCAATGTCGCGCTCGGGCATTCCCGGTCGCCCTGCTTCTGCATCCTGGATGCGGACGACTACCTCTTGCCCGATCGCATGGACCGGTTGCTGGCGGCTGCCGACGGTCCCTGGGACCTGCTGGCCGACAACATCGTCATCGTGCCCCAGCCGCTCGAGCACATGGAGATACGTCTGTCCCGCGCCGACACCCGCGCGCCGCCCACGGAGCTTGCCCTGGCGCCGTTCGTGTGGGCCAACATCTCCCGGCCCGGCCGCCCGAGGGCCGAGATGGGCTTCCTCAAGCCCATCGTCAGGCGGGCGTTCCTCGATAAGCACGGCATCCGCTACGACGAGAGCTTAAGACTCGCCGAGGACTACGCCTTGTGCGTGCAGGCCCTCATCGCCGGCGCCCGCTATCTGCTGGTCGGCGCGCGCGGCTATATCGCCATCGCGCGCAACGACTCGATCAGCGCCCGCCACTCCGGCGACGACCTGCAGAAGATCGCCGCCTTCGACGCCGCCTGCCTCGCCGCCCATCCCGAGTTGCCCGCCGACGCACGGGCCGCGCTGGCGGCGCACCACCGCACCACGTTGCGCAAGTACCACCACCGGCTGGTGCTGGCGTGCCGGCGGGAGCATGGTCTGCTGCCTGCGCTTGCCGCGCTTGCCAGGTTGCCGGCGTCGGTGCCCCACGTTGTCGCCGAGACCGTCAGGGCGAAGCTCAACTCCAGGCTTGGCGCGAGACGCGCGGATGCGCCACTCCTGCCCCGCCTGCTGCTCGATGTGCCTCTCGACGAGCCGGCGCTTTCGATCGGCGACGGGCCGAGCGGCGGCAGCCCGGCACACGCCCGCCCCGCGGCATAGTCAGCGGCCCTCGGTCAGCCGGCGAGGCGGCCGTCGATCCGTCTCACAGAGCAGGATGCTCAGCCGATCACGGCCTTGCGCGCAACGAAGGCTTCCGCGTAGAGGTCGGGGGCGCGGCACTCCATGCCGCGCAGTCGGGCGAGGCCACGGAAAGTCTCCTCGTCGAACCAGTGCTTGGAGCGCTGCGTGCCGAAATGGCGCATCAGCGCCTCCACCTTGCGCGCCATCGTTGCCGCGCCGATGGGCACATAGAGATTGGGCCGGCCGAGGTCGCCGTCCCACTTGGGGATCTCGTACTCCAGGATCAGGTGGTCGCGGAACGTGTTCCACGTCAGCCGGCTGACCTCGCGATGATCCTGGTGCGCGTCGTCACCGCGATGGGTGAGGATGACATCGGGATCGAGGCGTGCCTTGAGCTCCTCGAACCAGGCCTTGATCTCGGCCGACTGGGCGGGAAAGAAACCGTCGCGAAAGGCCAGCGTCTCGACCTGCGTGCGCGCGATGTCGGCCAGGAAGTCCGCCGCCGAGGCCCGCGCCTCCGTCTCGCGCGCGCCGCCGGCCGACAGCACGCACCAGTGCACGTCGAGGACCGCGCCGGCCCCCTGCCATTGAAGAATGGTGGCACCCGCGCCGATCTCGATGTCGTCGGAGTGGGCGCCGAGGCACAGCACCGAGAGGCGCTGGCCCGGTACGGCCAGCTGGAAGGCCTTCACTTCGCTTTCTCCACCTCCGCCTGCCGCGCCAGCTTCGGCTGCCAGGGCATGTCCCCGCGCTGCACCATGTCCTCAAGCGTCTGCTTGTCTCTCAGGGTGTCCATGGCGCGGAAGAAGCCCTCGTGGCGGTAGGCAATGAGCTCCCCCTCGGCGATCAGGCGCTGGAACGGCTCGACCACCAGCTCCTCGCCCTCATTGATGTAGTTGAATATCTTACTGCGGAAGACGAAGTAGCCGGCGTTCATCCAGATGTCGGAGTCCTGGCTGGCGCGCAGGCGCTGCACCTCGCCGGCTGTGTCGAACTCGACGAGATGGAACGTGAGGGGCGGGCGCACGGCCAGGAAGCAGCCCGTCTTGCCGCTGCTGCGGAGCAGGTCGATCATCGCCGGCAGCGGCGCATCGGTCAGGCCGTCGCTGTAGTTGGCGAGAAAGATCTCCTCGTTCTCGACGTGCGCTTTGACCGCCAGCAGCCGCTGGCCGATATTGCGCCACAGCCCGGTATCGACCAGCGCGACCTGCAGGTCGGGCAGTCCTTCGCCCAGGTACTCGACCCTGCGCCCGCCCTCCGAGATGACGAAATCGGAGAACGTCGCCTGGCGCCAGCTCAGGAAGAAATCCTTGACGACGTTGGCCTTGTAGCCGAGGCAGAGGACGAAGTCCTTGTGCCCGCACTGGCTGTAGTACTGCATCACGTGCCACAGGATCGGCTGGTCGCCGACCGGGATCATGGGCTTGGGTAGGTTCTCGCCGTAGTCGCGGATGCGCGTGCCGAGGCCGCCGCAGAACAGCACGACCTTCATGATTTCCCTCTACAATGATACGCCGACTCGCCAACAAAAGGTCAGACGAGCGAATTTAAGGTGCATCGATGAGTGCCGCAAGCATGTGAGGTCGCGGTGCGAGGTCGCGGCAATTCAGCCGATAACGCTTTCGCCCGCATGGGATTGTCGAGTTGGAGGTCGGCGAACTATAAGTGTCGCCTTCACGCCGCCGAGTCGAATCGGACACCGTTGCGTCGAGAGGTGCGCGCCGCTCTCCTGGGAACGGGAGACAGACGCCTTCGAGCGGCAGTATAGCCGGCCATTGGGGGCATTCGGCGACAGGACAGCTTTCCCAGGAGGGTCGTTTAGTGATCTTCACAGAGACGAAGCTTAAGGGCGCATTTGTCATAGACATCGAACGGCGCGAAGATGCACGAGGATTCTTCGCCCGCGCCTTCTGCCAAGAGGAGTTCAAGGCGCATGGCTTGAAGCCCGTCATAGCCCAGGCGAACATTGCGCACAATCGGGACAAGGGCACGCTGCGCGGCATGCATTTCCAGTATCCGCCGGCGGCAGAGACAAAACTCGTGCGCTGCACGAAAGGCGCGATTCTCGATATCATCGTCGATCTCCGTCCGGAGAGCCCGACCTATCTGGAGCACATCTCGGTCGAACTGACCGAGGAGAACCAAAGGTCTCTCTATGTGCCGGAGCGGTTCGCGCACGGCTATCAGGTCCTGCGCGACGACACCGACACGAGCTACAGCGTGGGTGAGTTCTATGCGCCGAACGCCGAAGGCGGCCTGATGTACGACGATCCAAGGCTCGGCTTGGACTGGCCGCTGCCGGTTAGCGTCATCTCGGAGAAGGATCAGAAGTTCCCTCCGCTCGGCCAGTTCGAGACCGACCTGAAGAGGCGCATGAGCGCCCGTTGAGGTGGGACTGCGCGAGCAGGCGACCGCGCAAGGGCGCCTTATGACAGGAGAAACATATGCTGCTCGTCGATACCGCGTTGAGGCGGCGTGAGGAGGAGGGCCGCCCCATCAGGGTGGGCATCGTTGGCGCGGGCTTCATGACGCAGGGTCTCACCAACCAGATCACGCACGGCACCCCCGGCATGCAGGTTGTCGCGATCTCGAATCGGAAGCCTACACGCGCTCTCGATGTCTTCCGCTATGCCGGCTTGGAGAACGTGCGCATCGCGGAGACCCAGCGTGCTCTTGACGACGACATTGCGGCCGGGCGTCCGGCTGCCGCGGAGGACGCGCTTCTTCTCGCGCGCTCCGAGCATGTTGATGTGGTGGTCGACGCAACGGGATCGGTGGAGTTCGGCGCGCATGTCGCCATGGAAGCGTTCAAGCACGGCAAGGACGTGGTGCTGTTGAACGCGGAGATCGATGCCACGATCGGGCCGATCCTGCAGACCTATGCGCGCAAGCACGGCGTGATTCTCTCCGCGTGCGAGGGCGACGAGCCCGGCGTGCAGATGAACCTAGTGCGGTGGGTCAGGGGCCTTGGCCTCATCCCCCGCGTCGTCGGCAACATCAAGGGCCTGCAGGATCCCTACCGCAATCCCACGACCCAGAAGGGCTTTGCGGAGCGCTGGGGACAAAACCCGGCGATGGTGACGAGCTTCGCTGACGGCTCAAAGATCAGCTTCGAGCAGTCCATCGTGGCGAACGCCACCGGCTTCAGGGTGCGCTCTCGCGGCATGTCGCGCGGGCTAGAATACCGCGGCGACATCATGAAGATCGGCGAGATCTACGATATCGACGAGGTGCGCGCACTCGGCGGAATCGTGGACTATGTGGTC
>DATMZP010000024.1:0-3656 GCA_035573595.1 Hyphomicrobiaceae bacterium | reverse complement strand
GGACGATACGGTCGTGGTCCGGATCGCCCGCTCCGAGATGGGACAGGGCACGCTCACCGGTCTGGCGCAGATGGTCGCCGAGGAGCTCGACTGCGACTGGACGAAGGTGACCACCGAGTATCCGACACCCGGCCAGTCCGTCGCGCGCAAGCGCGTGTGGGGCGACTTCTCCACGGGCGGCAGCCGCGGCATTCGCCAGTCGCACGAGTACGTCCGCAAGGGCGGCGCCGCCGCGCGCATGATGCTGGTGCAAGCCGCCGCCAACCGGTGGAACGTGCCGGCGAGCGAGTGCACGGCGGAGAACAGCCTCATCACCCACAAGCCATCCGGCCGCAAGCTCAGGTTCGGCGAGGTGGCCGAGGCAGCCTCCAAGCTGCAGCCGCCGGCCGACGTGCCCCTCAAAGACCCTAAGAGCTGGAAGATCGCCGGCAAGCCGTTAAAGCGGCTCGACACCGTCGACAAGGTGACGGGCAAGCAGGTCTACGGGTTCGACCTCAAGCTGCCGGGCATGCTCAACGCCGCGATCATGGAATGCCCGGTGTTCGGCGGCAAGGTGAAGAGCTTCGACGCCGACAAGGTCAAGGGCATGAAGGGCGTGCGCCACGTCCTGCAGGTCGGCGACACCGCGGTGGCGGTGGTGGCCGATACCTGGTGGCAGGCCAAGACGGCGCTCGATGCGCTCCCCATCGTGTGGGACGAGGGCACCAACGCCAACGTCTCCAGCGCCTCCATCGCCAAGATGCTGGAGGAGGGCCTCAGCGCCGAGCAGGGCTTCGTCGGCAACCAGGCGGGCGACGCCAAGGCGGCGCTGGCGGGCGCGGCCAAGAAGGTGGAGGCGGTCTACGCCTACCCGTTCCAGAACCACGCCACCATGGAGCCCATGAACTGCACGGCGCGCTACACGCCCGACCGCTGCGAGGTGTGGGCGCCGACGCAGGACGGCCAAGGCACGTTCGCCACGGTGCTGGCGGCGTCCGGCCTGCCGGCCGACAAGTGCGAGGTCTACAAGATCAACCTCGGCGGCGGCTACGGCCGGCGCAGCGGCCTGCACCAGGACTGGGCGCGCCAGGCGGTATCGATCGCCAAGCAGGTGCCCGGCGTGCCGATCAAGCTGCTCTGGTCGCGTGAGGAGGACATGCGCCAGGGCCGCTACCACCCGGTCATGCAGTGCAAGCTGACGGGCGGTTTCGACGCCAACAACAACCTCGTCGCGCTGCACATGCGGCTGTCCGGGCAGTCGATCGCCGCCGCGGTGCTGCCGCAGGTGGTTGAGAAGGACCAGGGCCGCGACGCGCTGGTGTTCCAGGGCGTGTCGGGGCCGAACCTGCTCGGGGGCGAGTATTCCCTTGGGTACACCGTCCCCAACCTGCTGGTCGACCACGCCATGCGCAACACGCATGTGCCGCCGGGGGTGTGGCGCGGCGTGAACATCAACCAGAACTGCATCTTCATGGAGTGCTTCATGGACGAGCTCGCCCAGGCCGTCGGCCAGGACGAGCTGGAGTTCCGGCGCAAGCTGATGGCCAACCACCCGAAGAGCCTCGCGGTGCTCAACGCGGCGGCGGAGCGGATCGGCTGGGGCAAGCCGGCGCCGCAGGGGGTCCATCGCGGCCTCGCCCACCTGAAGGCGTTCAACGCCTATGTGGCGGCAGCGGCAGAGGTCTCCGTGGAAGGCAACCGCATCAAGATCCACCGCATCGTTGCGGCCACCGATCCGATCCATGCCGTCAACCCGGCACAGATCGAGCGGCAGGTGGCGGGCTCGTTCGTCTACGGCTTGTCGGCCGTGTTCTACGGCGAGTGCACGGTGGACAAAGGGCGTATCGTCGAGGGCAACTTCGACACCTACGACTCGATGCGGATCGCGCAGATGCCGCCGGTGGAAACCATCATCATGCCGAGCGGCGGCAACGACCCATGGGGCGGCATCGGCGAGCCCACCATCTGCGTGGCGGCGCCGGCGGTGCTCAACGCCTACGCCAAGGCCACCGGCCAGCGCATCCGCTCCATCCCGCTGAAGAACCAGCGCATCAGGATGGCGTGAGGCGAGCAGCGGCGGCGGCCCGGTGGGATTTGGGCCGCCGCCCTCTTTGCGGCCGAGGTGCTCGGTTGAGGCGATGTTTCCACGTCGCGGCGCGCACCGTGCTTCTTCTGACCGTCGCTTCGGCGGCGGCGCTGCCCGCCGCGGTGGCGGAGGAAGGGCTGCGGCCGTTCGCCGTGGTCGGCGATGCGATCCCGCAGCCGCTGACGGGTGCGAAGGGCGATGCGGCACGGGGGCGGGCGATCGTGGCGAGCCGGCAGGTTGGGCTCTGCCTGCTGTGCCACTCGGGGCCCATTCCCGAGGAGCGGCTGCAGGGCACCATGGCGCCCGATCTCAGGGGCGCGGGCAGCCGCTGGTCGGAAGGCCAGCTGCGGCTCAGGATCGTGGATGCGGCGCGGCTCAACCCGGATACCATCATGCCACCCTACTATCGCCTCGACGGCCTCAACCGCGTGGCGCCCCCGTTCCGGGGCAAGCCGGTGCTGAGCGCCGAGCAGATCGAGGACGTGGTGGCGTTCCTGACAACGCTGCGGGACTAGACAGGGAGGCGAGGCGATGACCTGCGACGGCAAATCCGAGAGCGCCGCGACGCGGCGCGATGTGCTCAAGATCGCAGGCGCCCTGGCGCTGGGCGGCGGCGCCTCCCCGGCGCTCGTCACCCCGGCGGAAGCCACCCCGGCCGAGATGCAGGCAGCGGTGGCGAGCATCGTCGGCGAGGCCCGCATCAACGACGGGAAGGTCAAGGTTGACATCCCGCCCCTGGTCGAGAACGGCAACACGGTGCCGTGCGCGGTGGCGGTGAATAGCCCGATGACGGCGGCCGACCACGTGAAGGCCATCCACGTTTTCACCGAGAAGAACCCGCAGCCCTACGTGATCAGCGTGGCGCTGGGGCCGCGCGCCGGTTTGGCCAGCATCTCCACCCGCATCCGGCTGCGCGACAGCCAGACGGTGCTGGCGGTAGCCGAGATGTCGGATGGCACGTTCTGGTCGGGGCGCGCCGCCGTCATCGTCACGGTCAGCGCCTGCCTGGAGGATGTTCTCTGATGGCCCGCGCCCTCATCAACGCTCCGGCCAAGGCGGCGCGTGGAGCCGTAATCGAGATCAAGACGCTCGTCTCCCACATCATGGAGACGGGCTTCCGCTACACCCAGACGGGCGAGCCGGTGCCGCGCGACATCGTCACGGACTTCACCGCCATCTACAACGGCGAGGAGGTGTTCCGGGCCCGGCTCTATCCGGCCATCGCCGCCAACCCGTACCTCACGTTCCACACCGTGGCGACCGAGACCGGCACCATCGAGCTGAAATGGACCGGCGACAACGGCTTCGAGGCGACGGAGCGCATCAGGATCACGGTGGAATGACGCAAAACCCGTCATCCCGGAAGCCGAGCCGAAGGCGAGGCTATCCGGGACCTCGTGACGCGAGCCGAACACTTGTGAGATCCCGGTTCGGAGCGCTGCTCGCCTCTGGCTCGCATCGCTCCGACCGGGATGACGGGTGGAATGGCGTGACCGCATGCTGCGCGCCGCTGCGCTGACCGCCGCCATCGTCCTCGCAGTCGCGCAGGGCGCCGCTGGCGAGATCCCGCTCAACGAGCGGCGCTCCACCT
>DATMZP010000023.1:0-5483 GCA_035573595.1 Hyphomicrobiaceae bacterium | reverse complement strand
CAAGTGGCCAAATATTACATCGAAGAAAGCCGCGCCTGCCGATGCGGATGCGTTCCGCGACGAAAAGGACAAGTTTGACAAGTATTTCAACCCGGAGCCTGGGTCGGGAGATTAGCGCCACCGGCGCAGATCGATCCCTTGCTGCACGCGGTGGTTGCATGGATTATTGCTGCACTTTATCTGACAAGCTTAAGCATTTCTTCGATTGCGAGCTGCGAAACGGCCACACCCGGCTTCAAGAGCAACGAAAATTATGTTATGGTTCTTAAGCGTGGTTTCTGGGTGCGAGCAGGTCTCAAGCAAACGGTCGCAGCCGAGGCGATTCTCCCACTGCGTGCATAGGCGTTTGAGTTGCCACCAGCAGGGCATCCAGACGTCGGCGGTTGGTGGGCAGCCAAAGGGTGAATGCCAGCAGGTGGGTCGCCGCGAATGGCCTTCCTGCCGGCGACGGCAGCAGCGGGAGCGTCGACCTAGGGTCGGCGGGGGCGCCCGGCTGTTCCCGACTCCGGCGTCGGCTGGTCCGAGGGTGGTCCGACCTGTGCGCCAAATGTAGAGTGAGAACGACATGGCACAAAAAACGGCCCCGACCAAAGTTGGGAATAAGAAGGCAGCCAAGAAGGCTCCCGACCGAAAGGCTCACCACGCCGCCCCTGCCAGGTCCGTCAAGGCCAAGCCCAAGCCCAAGGCCGCCCCGCCCAAGGCTCCGGTCCAGCACGCCGCCAAGTCCGCTTCAGCGCGCCCGCAGGCCCAGAAGGCTGCCTCGCACACCCCCAAGGCCGCCCCGCGCTCCGCGTCCGCCTCGCATAAGGCTCCCTTGAAGGAGGCCGCGAAGGCGCACGCGGCCCCGAAGCACGAGACCGCAAAGCCTGCGGCGGCTCCGAGCAGGGAGACGGCCAAGGCGCCGATCATGCCGCCGCCAGCCCGTCCCGCCGCGCCCAGCGCCGCGCGTGCCATCCCGGCGGCGGTTGCCAAGACGGCGAGCCAGAAGATCATTGCCCCGGCATCGCCGGCGGCCCAGCAGCCCGTTGCGGCTCCGCAGGCGACTACGGCGGCCCAGGCCCTGCAGCAGTCGGCTGCCGCGAAGGCCGCAGCTGCGGCTGCCGCCGCGGCCAAGAAGCCCGTGCACCAGCGGCACGGCTTCAAGGTGAGCGAGTGGATTGTCTACCCGGCGCACGGCGTCGGCCGCATCGTCGCCATCGACGAGCAGGAGATCGCCGGCATCTCGCTCGAGCTGTTCGTGATCACCTTCGAGAAGGACAAGATGACGCTACGGGTTCCGACCGGCAAGTCGGAGAGCGTGGGCATGCGCAAGCTCGCCGAGGAGCCGACGGTCAAGAAGGCCATCGAGACCCTCAAGGGCCGGGCGCGCGTCAAGCGCACCATGTGGAGCCGCCGCGCCCAGGAGTACGAGGCCAAGATCAATTCCGGCGACCTGATCTCCATCGCCGAGGTGGTGCGCGATCTCTACCGGTCGGAGAGCCAGCCCGAGCAGTCCTACTCCGAGCGGCAGCTCTATGAGGCCGCGCTCGACCGTATGGCGCGCGAGATTTCGGTGGTTGAGAAGCTCGACGAGCGCGGCGCGGTCCAGCGCATTACCGAGGTGCTGGCCAAGAGCGCCCGCGGCCGCGGCGTTGCCGCCGAGGCCGCCTGAGGCGGTAAGGCGGCGCCTGCCCGACAGACCAATGTGCAGCCGCCCGGTGCCGCTCGTCGGCCCCGGGCGGTTCGCTTTTCAGGGGCAGAATGGCCAGGCAGGCTGATCAGGTCTTCCTTGCAGAAGAGAGTGCCGCCGCCTGTCCCGGTGCCGCCCGTCGTGATACGGCGAACACCACCAAGCCGGCAAGCATGGTGAGGACGCCGGCCAGCGACTGCAGGGGCCGGTGGGTAATCAGGTAGTACATCATGAAACCGGTCACCAGCAGGAACACCACGGGCGTCAGCGGATAGGCCCAGACCCGATAGGGGCGCTTCAGCTCAGGCTGGGTCCACCGGAGGACGATGACGCCGAGCACCGCCAGGAAAGTGCACACCGTCAAGCTGAACTGGATGTAGTCGATGACGGCCTCGAAGCTCTGGGTGAAGAGCAGGACGGTGATGACGGCGAGCTGGAACAGGATCGCCGGTGTCGGCACGCCGGCCCGCGTGGTGCGGGCGAAGAAGCGCAGCCCCGGCAGATCCTCGCCGATGACCATGGTGACGCGCGGGCCGATCCAGACCATGGCGCTCACGGCCGAGACCAGTCCGATGCAGATGAGCGCGGCCGCCAGCCGCCCGCCGGCCTCGCCGAAGATGTGGGCGCCCGCGATCTGGGCTACGTTGAGCTGCCCCGCCATCTTGGCGATCGGCGTGGTGTAGAGAAACACGGCGTTCAAGGCCACGTAGAGCGTCAACACCACAAGCGTGGCGGTGAGGAGCGAGCGTGGCAGGGTGCGCTCCGGGTCGCGCACCTCGCCGATGATGTAGGTGGCGGCGTTCCAGCCCGAGTAGGAGTACATGACGAACACCAGGCTGATGGCAAACGGCGCGCTGAGGATATAGCCGAGGTCCTGGGCCGAGGGCGCAAACGAGATCGGCTGCGGTGTGCCGAAGGCGAAGCCGGCACCGATGAAGCCGGCGATCAGCACCACCTTGATGGCGGTGGAGACGTTCTGGAACAGGCTGCTCTGCCTGAGACCGCTCAGGTGCACGAGCGAGACGGTCCAGGCGAGCGCGAGGCCCAGCGCCAGCTCGCGGGTGGCGGCGGGAAGGCCTGCGAGGAGGTCCGGGAAGGCGCCGACGAAGTAGGTGCCGAAGGCCATCGCAGCGACCGCGATGGGTGCGGCGAAGCCGACGGTGGCGGAGATCCAACCCGCGAGGAAGCCGACGGCGGGGTGATAGATGCGGGAGAGGAAGTTGTACTCGCCCCCCGAGCGCGGCAGCGCCGCGGCGAGCTCCGCATAGGAGAGGGCACCGCACAATGCGGTGATGCCGCCCACCACCCAGAGCATGATGAGCGAGAACGCCGATGGGATGCCGCGCGCCTGGAAGCCGAGGCTGGTGAATACGCCGATGCCGATCATGTCGGCCACAGCGATGGCCGTGGCGGTGACGGCGGAGACCTTCGCAAGGTCGATGGAGCGTTGATCGCCCGGGGCTGTGCCAGTCTGGTCCGGCATGGTTGTCGCGTCCACTCCAATGGGCGTGCGGAGGAGGGCGTATCAGGCCATGCGGCGGTCAACAACGGGTTTCGGGCTCACGGGCGCATCTCCTCCGCCGCGCTGGCGCTCTATGGCCACTTTTGAAAAGTCTCCGGCGGATGTCTGCTTCCTGAGCCGCCGTCGGGCCGCGCCGGCGCTTCCAGCACCTCGATCGGCCCGCCGGCCGATGCCTCGATGACGGGGCTGCCGCCGCGCTGCTCGATCCAGCCGCGGACGCGCACGCTGCGGCCCTCCAGACCCCTCGGATTGCCGGCGTGGGCACCGAGCAGGCCGCTCTCATCACGGCGCAGCGAGACGGAGAAGCCGCGCCGCCAGTTGCGGTCGAAGTTCAGGTAGATGGTTTCGCGCACCTGGGCGACGCGGACGACCGTGCCGGCGACGACCTGGAAGGTCGCGCGGTAGCGCATGAGCTCGGCGGGGTTGTCCGCCGATCGAACCTGATAGGCCGCGCTGGCCCAGAGGCCTCGGCGCGCCTCGCGCGCGGGACGCTCTGCCGCGAGCAGGTCCGCGCTGCAGACGAGATCGCCTGTCGGCGCATAGGCGCGGCCATGACCCTGCTCGAGCATCGCGCCCTGCACCCAGCGCCGCTCGCCATCTCCCTCGATCACGAACGCCTGCGCCTGAACGCGCCCATAGCGATCGGTGCGCTCGTGCGCGAGCCGGAGCTCGATGGACCTGCCGAGCACGAGGGCGCGCAGAGCCTCCGTGGCAGCGGCTTCCGCCGGCCAGGCGCCCGGCTCCGCATCCACCTCCAGCGCGCGTGGCGCCAGCGCTCCCACCAGGCGCAGCTCCCTGCCGTCCTCGAGCATCACCGTCTCGCCGTCGAGAACGCGGGTCACTGAGTGCGTCGGACCAGGCTCCAGCCCGGCGCATGGCGGATCGGCCAGGGCGGGGACGCCGGTGGGTGCCACGATGGCCAAAGTGAAAGCTGCGTAGCGGGCGAGTATCGGCGCTGTTCGCGGCACGCGAGGACCTCCCGGCGACGTGCAGGCTATCCGCCGCCGGAAGTAGCGTGGGCGTGCTGCAAGTCAAGCCGGTGCTACTCGAGTTCCGCGATCAGCCGGGCCAGCAGTGTGGCGCGCGGCACCAGCGAGGAGACCAGGATGTGCTCCTCGTGCGTATGGGCGCCGCCGCCCATGACGCCCAGGCCGTCCAGGGTGGCGATGCCGAGGGCACCGGTGAAGTTGCCGTCGGAGCCGCCGCCGTGCTGGGCGTGCGGCAGATCGAAGCCAAGCTCGCCGGCGATGCGCCTGGCGCGCTCGTAAAGGCCCATGGTGCCGGTGTGGGCGGTCCACAGCGGGCGCACGGGGCCGCGCTCCACCTCGATGCGCACGTCGGAGCGCACCCCGACGAGGCCGTCCATCGCCCGGCCGATCTCCGCGAAGGTGGCGTCGTCGCGCGAGACGCACAGCGCCTGGGCAGAGCAGGTCACGGGCACGCAGTTCACCCAGCGGCCGCCGTGGACCACGCCGACGGCATAGGTCGGGCCGTTGTCGAGGTCGGAGCGGCCTTCCAGCTCCTCGATGAGCTGGGCCATGACGCGGACGGCCGAGCGGCCGTCCCGGTTGGTCCAGCCGGAATGTGCCGGTCGGCCGTGGGTCGTCAGGAAGAAGCGCTGGAAGGCATGGCGGCCGGTGGTCACCTCGCCGCGGGGACCTTTGGCGGGCTCCGGGATCAGCACGTACTTGTGGCGTTTCGCCTCGGCCTCGATCAGCTCGCGCGACGCAGGGCTGCCGATCTCCTCGTCCGGGTTGACGATGAGAGTAACCGGGAGCTTGACAGCCTTGGCGTCGATCGCCGCCCTCAGCGCCGCCAGCGCCATGACCGTCCCGCCCTTCATGTCGTAGATGGCCGGGCCGTAGCACTTGTCGCCATCCCGGCGGATGGGGAGTTGCCCGGCGAGCGTGCCGACGGGATGGACGGTATCCGCATGCGCGATTATGAGGATGCCGCCGTCGTCGCCGCAGTGGCTGAGGCGGCAGCGCAGGATGTCGCCGAGGCCGTCCCGGCCCGCCAGCCGCTCAACGGTGAAGCCGAGCGCGCCGATGCGGGGAGCCATCAAGTCCAGCATCCGGTTCACCGACGCCGCATCGTAGGTCGGGCTCTCGACGCGAACCCAATCCAGCAGCTCGGCCAGGAGTGCAGCGGCTGAAAAGGCGGACGTCGAGATCATGCGGGACCCCCGGGCGGCTATTGGGCGGCCATTCACGCCGTCCAGTGTCGGCACAATCGGCCCCAGAGGCAACGCTCGGCGTCTTGCAACCTTGGCGTCTTGTTGCCTGAAACGCC
>DATMZP010000022.1:0-8098 GCA_035573595.1 Hyphomicrobiaceae bacterium | reverse complement strand
GAGGCCCAATTAAGGAGCAGGACCATGCGCATCGACGCCATCAAGGTCGGACACAACCCGCCTCACGACGTCAACGTCATCATCGAAGTACCGATTGGCGGCGAACCCATCAAGTACGAGATGGACAAGGCGGCCGGCACGCTGGTGGTGGACCGCTTCCTGCACACGCCCATGCGCTATCCCGGCAACTACGGGTTCGTGCCGCACACGCTCTCAGAGGATGGCGACCCCATCGACGTGCTGGTGGCCAACACGCGGCCGATCGTGCCGGGCGCCGTGATCAACGTGCGACCCATCGGCGTGCTGAGGATGGAGGACGACGCGGGCGGGGACGAGAAGATCCTGGCCGTGCCGGTGCCGCGGCTCACCAGGCGGTACGAGCACGTGCACAACTACACCGACCTGCCGCGGATCACGCTGGAGCAGGTGCAGCACTTCTTCGAGCACTACAAGGATCTGGAACCCGGCAAATGGGTGAAAATGCTGGGCTGGGGCGACGCGGATGAGGCGAAAGCGCTCATCCGCGCCGCGATCGAGCGTGCCCGGGCCAAGACGGCGTGACTGGCACCTCGTAGGTCGATTGCGCTTGCGGTTCCGGCCTACTGCCGCTGCCCCCGCAGGATGGAGCGCACCTGGTCGGCCACCATCTGCAGCTCGACGCCGTCGCCCTTCCAGCGCAGGTCGCCGGGGCTGATCAGCACGCTGGTGGCGCCCATGCCGAGCGGGCTGCCGATCTCCGCCTCGATCGCCTCCAGGCTGCCGTCCGGGCGGCGCCTGACGCCCGTCACCTGCCCCAGCATCATGCCGTCGGCGCTGTAGATGGCGAGGCCGATCATGGACTGCTGCTGCTGGTCCTGCTGCGTCTGGCCCGTCCGAGCGGGAGGCAGCATCGCCATCACCATCGCCTGGCACGGCGCCGACAGCGATGCGCGGTTGTCCAGCATGCACTGGGCCACCGACCCGCCGGCGCCGCTGCAGTGAGCCTGGATGTCCTGCCAGCAGGCCTGGGCGAAGTTCTCCATACGGTGCACCGACTTGCCGATGTTGCGCGTGGTCTCAAGCATGGCCAGCTCGCACTGACGGCTGATCTTGTCGTCATGCGCCTGCATGCAGAGCAGCAGGCGGCCCTCGCCGGGAGTCACGGTGCTGCAGAAGTTGCGCAGCTCGTCCTGGCAGGCCTGCCGCAGCTGCTGCATGGCGCCGGAGACGCGGGCGCGCAGCTGCTGCTGGTGCATCTGCCAGATCTGCTGCAGGTCCTGCTGGGGCTGCTGTTGCGACTGCTGCTGCGGCTGTTGCGGGGACTGCTGCTGTTGGGGCTGCTGCTGTTGGGGCTGCTGCAATTGCGGTTGCGGCTGTTGTTGCGACTGCGCCGCCGACGAGACGAGCCCCACACTGACAGCAATGCCAGTGCTCAGCAGCAGCGCGCGCGATGCTTTGGACACGATCCACCTCCTCCGGTCCGAGAACGGCATCCACCCGATGCCGCCGGCTGGCATGAACCCGGAGGGGCGACCGGAATATCCGGTAAAACCCGCGGACGGGCGGAGCCAACGCCCGGAAACCTCGGGCTGCCGAAGAGAGCGTGAACGCGTGTGCCCAATCCCCCGATCGGGCCCCTGGTCAGCGACGGATCGGGACTCCCTTCGGCTGCTTCCCGGCGCGGCCGGCGTGATAAACTTTCGTCTCTCGCGGTGACCCCAAGGATCGAACATGGGCAAGGCGCTGATCTTCCTGGGGCTTGCCCTGGTCGTGCTCGGGCTCGTCTGGCTTGCCGGCGAGCGTCTGGGGCTCGGGCGGCTGCCGGGCGACATCGCCATCGAGCGGGAGGGAATGCGGATCTACATTCCGCTGATGACCTGCCTCATCGTCAGCGTCGGCCTGAGCCTCCTCTTGTAGCTCTTCTACCGCTGACGGCGCCGGCGGCGGGCCCGGAAAATACGCTGCGGTGGCACTGGGAAGCTGGCCTTACTTCGGCGCCCGCTTGGCCAGGATGCGCTGGAGGGTGCGGCGGTGCATGTTGAGTCGGCGCGCGGTCTCGGAGACATTGCGGTTGCACAGCTCGTAGACGCGCTGGATATGCTCCCAGCGCACCCGGTCCGCCGACATCGGGTTCTCGGGCGGCGGCGCCTTCTCATTGTGCGGAGCAAGGAGCGCGTCGGTCACGTCGTCCGCGTCGGCGGGCTTGGCGAGGTAATCCACCGCGCCCAGCTTCACGGCCGTCACCGCGGTGGCGATGTTGCCGTAGCCCGTCAGGACGATGCTGCGGGCGGTGGGGCGCATCTTGGCGAGCTCGGCCACCACGTCCAACCCGTTGCCGTCGTCGAGGCGCATGTCGACCACGGCGAAGGCGGGCGCCTTGGCATGGATCAGGGCCAAGCCCTCGGCCACGGAATGCGCGGTGCGCACCTCGAAGCCTCGTCCTTCCATAGCCTTCGCCAGGCGCTGCACGAAGGCCCGATCGTCGTCCACCAGAATCAGCGAGCGATCCTGTGGCAGCTCATCGGGTTTGAATGACAGATCCTCGGTCACCGCGACGCCTCCCAATCAAGATATCATACCGGGGCACTGTACCACACCCAAGCCCTTGTCCTCCGCACTGCTTAATCGCGTCAACCCCGCCCGGCCCCGGCCAGCTCCGCCGGCCGCTCCGCAGGTCCGTATCCGGCCGTTTCGGGGCCCTCGAAGGCCGCGCGCGGCCAGCTCACCCTGGCGATGGCGCCGGTGGCGGGTGCCGGGCGGTTCTCCAGCGAGACCGTGGCCCCGGACCGCTCCAGCAGGGTCTTGGCGATGAAGAAGCCGAGACCCATGCCGTGAGGCTGGCCGTCCCGCGTCCGCTCGGCGTGCCGCGCCGGCCGCGTGGTGACGTAGGGCTCGCCCAGGGCATCCAGCACCAGCGGGGAGATCCCAGGCCCGTCATCGGTTATTGTAATGACAACCTCGCGCGCCGACCACGCCGCGCCGATCTCCACTTTCGACAGCGCGAAATCCACCGCATTCGAGATGATGTTGCCGAGGCCGTAGATGACCCCAGGCCGCCGCCGCCCCACGGGCTCCGCGCCCCTGGCCGGCTCGCCGTTGGCCTCCGGCGCCGCGCTGATGACGATCTTGGCGCTGGCGCCGCGATAGGGCGCAGAGGCCTCCTCGATCAGCTCCCGCACCGTGACGTGGGTCAGCAGCGGATCGGGCTGCTGCGTGCCGCGCGTCAGCCTACGCAGGATCTCGCGGCAGCGCTCCGCCTGGGTCTGCAGAAGCGCCAGGTCGTCGGCGAAGGTGCCGTCCTGAGGTGCGCCGCGGGCCAGCTCCTTGGCCACCACGGCGATGGTGGAGAGCGGCGTGCCGAGCTCGTGCGCGGCGGCGGCGGCGAGGCCGTCCAGCGCATGCAGTTGCTGCTCCCTCGCGAGCACCATCTCGGTGGCGGCCAGCGCATCGGCCATCTGGCGGGATTCCTTGGCGAGCCGCCAAGCGTAGAGGGCGAGGAACAGCATGCCGGCCAGCACCGAGGCGAGCGCACCCAGATCGTAGAGCGTCGGCAGATCGAACCCGCCCGGCGGATACCACGGCAGCGGACGGTGGAAGAATACGAGGAACGTGGTCGCCGCCGCCCCCAGCACGCCCAGAGCGATGGTGTTACGCGGCGGCTGCGTTGCAGCGGAGACTGTCACCGGCGCCACGAGCAGGAACACGAAGGGGTTCTCGATGCCACCGGTGAGATAAAGCAGCGCCGCGAGCTGGAGGATGTCGTAGGCCAGCAGCAGCGTGGCGAACGCGCTGCTGAGGCGGGTGCGCGCCGGGTAGCGCATGCGCAGGAAGACGTTGAGCCATGCGCTCAGCGCGATCAATGCCAGGCAGATGCCGATGTCGAAGGGGAAGCCGAGGACGAAGCGGACGTAGCAGATGGTGGTCAGCTGTCCGACCACGCCGAACCAGCGCAACCGCACCGCCGTCTGCAGGCGCAGGCGGCTTTCCCCTCCCTCCTTGCCAGACCGTTCGAGCTGCAGCATGTGCGGGAACCCGTGCTGGTTTGGATGCCGGTCGAACTCGGGTTGGACCTGGTTTGACTCTGGATTGGGTCTGGGGGCCCGGAACGGCCGGCGGCCGCTCGCCTTGCTCCACGCCCTTATCTGCTCCAGATGTCTGCTCCCGATAGGATTACCACCACACCATATGAGAGGCCATGCAGAAGCCAACGCAGCTCGCGCCGCAACAAGAAGAGAGGCCCGTCGCCCCGCCTGTCCAGGTGCGGACCTTGCGTAAGGTTTACCGTGATGTGGTGGCCGTCGATGGCATCGACTTTACCCTGCGCCGCGGCTCGGTCACCGCCCTCCTCGGCGGCAACGGTGCCGGAAAGACCACGACCATCGCCATGCTGATGGGCCTTGTCACGCCGACCTCGGGCGAAGCCAGAGTGTTCGGCGCCGACATGGCGCGCGAGCGCTACCGGGTGCTGCACCGCATGAACTTCGAGAGCCCATACGTGGATGTGCCAATGCGGCTCACCGTCAGTCAGAACCTGGAGGTGTTCGGCCGGCTCTACGGCGTCCGCTCCCTGGCGCGGCGCATCGCCGTGATTGCTGAAGAGCTGAGGCTCGGGGACCTGCTGGACCGCCCCTACGGCCGGCTCTCGGCGGGACAGAAGACCCGGGTCAGTCTCGCCAAGGCACTCCTCAACGCGCCCGAGCTTCTGCTGCTCGACGAGCCGACGGCCTCGCTCGATCCCGACACCGCAGATTGGGTGCGCACTAGGTTGGAGCGTTACTGCCGCGAACGCGCGGCCACCGTCGTGCTCGCCTCGCACAACATGGCCGAGGTGGAGCGGCTCGCCGACCGGGTGATCATGCTGGAGAAGGGCCGGATTGTCGCCGACGCTACGCCGCAGGCGCTGATCGACCGCTTCGGGCGGACGAACCTGGAGGAGACCTTCCTCGCCATTGCCCGGCGCGGGGCAGACGAGGCGGAGCTGCAACCATGACCGCGACGGCGAACGCAGCCCTGCGCGAGCAGGCAGGCCTTGCCGCCTCGGCGCGGCGCGTCTCGGCCATGGTGCTGCGGCACTGGTACGTGATCCGCTCGTCCTGGCCCCGCGCCGCGGAGCTGATCTACTGGCCGCTGGTGCAGATGCTGACCTGGGGCTTCCTGCAGTCCTACCTCGCCCAGGCCACGAGCCTTGCCGGCCGTGCGGCGGGGCTCTTCATCGGCGCTGTCCTGTTATGGGACATCCTGGTGCGGGGGCAGCTCGGCTTCTCCATCGCCTTCCTGGAGGAGCTGTGGTCGCGCAACCTCGGGCATCTGCTGATGAGCCCCCTGCGGCCGGCCGAATTGATCGCCTCGCTGATCGTGGTGAGCCTCGTCAAGCTGACTGTGGCCATGGTGCCGGTGGCGCTGATGGCCTACTGGTTCTTCGGTTTCAACCTGCTGGGCCTCGGCTTCGGTTTCGCCGCCCTGTTCGCCAACCTCATCGTCATGAGCTGGGCGCTCGGCATGGTCTCCGCCGGCGTGGTGCTGCGCTGGGGGCTGGGCGCGGAGAATTTCGCCTGGCTGGTGGCGTTCGTGCTGCTGCCACTGTGCTGCGTCTACTACCCGGTGGCGACCCTGCCCGGCTGGCTGCAGCCGGTGGCGCTGGCGCTCCCGCCCACTTACGTGTTCGAAGGATTGAGGGCGCTCGTCGTCAACCACACCTTCGAGGCCGGCTACATGCTCAAGGCGCTGCTCCTCAACCTGGTGTACTTCGGCCTCGGCGCCGGCGCCTTCGCCTTCTTCCTGCGCCAGGCTCGCGCCAGCGGCTCGCTGGTGCAGATGGGAGAGTAGATTGCATAGACCGCGATGAACCCAGCCCGCATCAGGCTTGCCGTCCTGGCTTTCGCCGGCCTCGCCGTCGGTGCGCTGACGGCGCTGGCCGCGTTGCCGCAGGCGCGCGAGCGGCTGTTTCCCAGCCCCGCAATCAAGACATCGGGCCGGGCGCTCATCGGCGGCCCTTTTGCGCTCACCGAACATGACGGCAGCCGTGTCACCGACGCGGACTTCCGTGGCCGCATCATGCTGGTCGTGTTCGGGGCCACATCGAGCCCAGATGTCGTTCCCTCCGCCTTGCAGGTCCTCTCCGCAGCGCTCGACAGGCTCGGTCCGCAGGCCGCGCGCTTCGCGCCGATCCTCATCACCGTTGACCCGGAGAACGATACGCCCGACCGGCTCAAAGCCTATGTGGCGCGCTTCCATCCGCGCCTTGTGGGGCTCACCGGCACGCCCGCCGAGATCGCGCAGGTGCTCGCCGCCTATCGCATTCGCGGCATGCACGAAGTGGTGGAGCCGGACCGGGCCGCAGTGCCGTCGCCCATCTACGTCATGGACGCCGATGGCAGCTTCCGCACCGTCCTCAGCTTCGCCGCCGGCCCCGACGCGATCGCTGCGGGCCTGGCCAAGATGGTGTCAGACCCTTCTGAGTCTGACATCATAGCTCCAAACCCACGTTAGCGTAACGGTGTCAGCCCCGGAGGGTCCGACACCACTGTGGCCGCAAAGCCGCGCCCCTGTTGACTTCGCGCTGCATTCAAGGTGCCATCTGCAGGCTAGAACTGAACAGGGGGGAAACCTGTGCTCTATGACTGGTACGAGCTGGGGCGCGCGACCTTGCGCCCGGCCCGCATGGCCGCGCGGTCGTGGCGGATGTTCTTCAACCCGCTGAACCCCTGGACGCACACGCCCATCGGCCGCAATACGCTGGCCGCCTGCGAGGTGTTCGAGCGCGCCACCCGGCAGTACGCCAAGCCCGCCTTCGGTCTCACCCACACCATCGTCGACCGCGCCGCCGTCCGCGTGACCGAGGAGGTGGCGTGGGAGCATCCGTTCTGCCGCCTGATCCACTTCAAGCGCGATATCGACCCACGCCGCGCCGCCGCCGACCCGCGCCTGCTGCTCGTGGCGCCGATGTCGGGCCACTTCGCGACGCTCCTGCGGGGCACGGTCGAGACCTTCCTGCCCGACCACGAGGTCTACATCACCGACTGGCAGGATGCCCGCAGCGTGCCGCTTTCCGAAGGGCGGTTCGATCTCGACGACTACATCGACGTCATGGCCGACATCTTCCGCCACCTCGCGGGCGATGTTCACGTCTTCGCTGTCTGCCAGCCCTCGGTGCCGGTGCTGGCGGCCACGGCCATCATGGAGGCCGATGGCGACCCCAACGTGCCCTTGTCACTGGTGCTTGCCGGCGGTCCCATCGACACCCGCATCAACCAGACCGTGGTCAATACGTTGGCCGAGAAGCGCGGCACCGACTGGTTCCGCCGCAACGTCATAACCACGGTGCCGTGGCATCAGCCGGGCCGCGGGCGCAGAGTCTATCCCGGCTTCCTGCAGCTCTCGGGGTTCATGACCATGAACCTCGACCGCCACATGCAGGCCCACAAGGACATGTTCCTGCACCTCGTCCACGGCGACGGCGACTCGGCTGAGAAGCACCGCGCCTTCTACGACGAGTACCTGGCTGTGATGGACCTCACCGCCGAGTTCTATCTCCAGACTGTGGACATCGCGTTCGTGCGCCACCTGATGCCGCGCGGTCTGATGACCCACCGCGGTCGCCCTGTCGATCTCGCGGCCATCCGCCGCCCGGCCCTGATGACCGTGGAAGGCGAGAAGGACGACATCACCGGCACCGGCCAGTGTAGCGCCGCCCACGCGCTATGCACAGGTATTACGGCCGACCGCAAGGTGCACTTCGAATGCCCGCGCGTCGGCCACTACGGCATCTTCAATGGCAAGCGCTTCCGCTCCGACATCGCGCCGCGCATCGCGCAGTTCATCCGCTCGCACGATCCGTGCGCGGCCAACGACTTGTCGATCGCCCAGCTGGAGCACATGGCGACGATGCCGGAGCGCGGACGGCGCGCGCACGAGCTGGAGGCGCTGGCGTTCAGCTTCGCGCGCTATGCCTGATGCCGGCAGTCGAACCCCAAATCCTGTCGCGATCGCGCCACACGATCGTCATCTCTCTTAAGCAAGGCTTGAACGATGCTGACCGTCTTGTACAAATTTTGCTAGGGCGGCAGTGTGATGCTGCGCGAGCGCGGCGCGCGGGTCATGACGGGGACGGGCGGAGTCC
>DATMZP010000021.1:0-3066 GCA_035573595.1 Hyphomicrobiaceae bacterium | reverse complement strand
TCCCCACAAGGGGGAGGGGAATCCGCTCGTTTGGTATGACACCCGCTCAGACCTTGACCTGCTTCACCGCCTTGCTCGCCGTCAGCACGGCCTCGACCCGGTTGCGGACGCCCATCTTCCTGAAGGCGAGGGTCTTGTAATACTTGATGGTGCTGAGGCCCAAGCCCAAGGCCCGCGCGATCTCGGAGTTGCTGAAGCCTTTCGAGGTGTAGTCCAGCACCTGCTGCTCCCTGACGCTCAAATCCCGCCACGTGCGCTCCTCGGCCGTTGCGGGGGCCACGGCGGGCTTTGTCACCAGGCGCCACGCCAGGTCGGGGGTGATGTATCGCTCGCCGGCGTGGACCGCTGCGATCGCCTTGACGAGCTCCGGCCCAGAGATGCCCTTCATGATGTAGCCGTGGGCGCCCATGTGCACGGCCTGGGAGGCGTGGTCCAGGTCCTCCGCGGAGGCGAGGACGATCACCTTGACGTTGCGGCTCGTCCGCAGGATGGCCTGCAGCGCCGCGAGGCTGCCCGGCACCGCTGCCTCCAGCAGCAGGATGTGCGGCTTCTTCTCGCGCGCCAGCTGCTGGGCATCCTCGGCCGTGGCACCCTCCGCGACGACCTCAAAGCGCTTGTCGCGGCGAATCGCGTGCGTCACCCCGATGCGGAAGATCGGGTACTTGTCGACGATGGCAATGCGGCAATCCTCACCCACTGGCCGGCTCCATGTTGGCGAGATTGAGCTCTGCGATGAGTGCGGGCCCCGCAGGCGTCGAGCTGAATACCACGCTCCCGCCCACCGCCTCCATGCGGTTGCGCAGGCTCTTGAGCTTGCGGCAGTGAGCGGCAATCGGCCGAGGCCCTGCATTCTTGGCGACACCGCTGCCGCCAAACGTCTGCACCACGATCCTCCCGCTGCCGGACGACACGCTGATGCGCGGGTGCCGCGCCCCCGAGGAGGCGTACATGCCGAGGCTTTCCAGCACGAACCGGTAGAGGCAGGCCTTGACCGGGAACGGCAGCTGCATCGGCAGCCCGTGGGTTTCCAGCCTGACCGCCGTCCCGGTCAGGCGCTCGTGCTGCCTGGCGGCTCTCGACAGCGCCTCGACCACCGACAATGGCTCGATATCGGGAAGCGGCAGACAGGCGGCAACGCCACGGATGCGGTGGAGCGCCTCCTTCAGGGCCTGGCGGATGGTCTTTAGCTCCTCCACGTCCTCGCTTTCAGTGCCGGGTGCGGCCCCCTTGGCTTCGGAGGCGAGGCGCTCGAGCGAATCGAACTTCAGCATGGCCAGGGCGACAAGCTGTGCAGGCCCCTCATGCAGCTCGTCGCCAAACCGCTGCAGGGTCCGCTCGTTGATCTCGCTGACGTGCAGGCTGGCGTGGTTGATTCTCAGGCGGTGCCGCTCGCTCTCGGCGCGCAGGTGCGACAGCTCCGCGATCTGCCCAAGGAGCGAGTTGCCCGTATTGGCCATGCCGGCCAGCAGCAGGATGAGGGTGAGAGCCACCACTGCAATCGCAATCCAGATCCCGAGCTGGCTCGCGAAAATCTCCCCCTTGAGGCCGACCGCGATCTCGTAGGTCTCCACGATGGCGATGATGCGGCCCGTCCCCCTCTCGTGGACCGGGGCGTAGACCTCCAGGATGGGCAAATTCAGGGATTGCACCTGCTCGTCGTCGTCCCCGTCGGGGCGATCGAACTCCGGCACCACGTAGCCCTGCAGTGCCCGCTCGCGCGCCGCCGTGCGCGGGAACGTCTTCCCGACCAGCTGCCGCTCGTTGCTGAAGACGACGGTGTCGCCCTTCCAGATGCGGAATGCGACGATGGGCCTGCCCATGGCGGCCGGCGACAGCAGCCGTTCGAGCGCGTCCCGGCTTTCCGCGGACAGGGCCGACCTGGTCGCGAGCTCCTGGGCATAGCCCTCGACGAAGCTGTCCATGTAGTGGGCGGCGGCCGCCGCCGAGCGCTGCACCACGCCGTCCGTGACGTGCCCCGTCACCAGGACGCCGAGGTAGACCATGCTCGCCAGCACGAGCGCCGACGCGGCGCCGGCGACCTTGGTAGGAATGCGCAGCCCTCGCCACCACGGGCCCAGCCCCGCGGCGAGCAGCGTCATCCGTTGCAAAAGCGCAGTAGGAAGCATGCGTGCAGCATATGCCTTTCTGTGCAGCGGGTAATGGGGACGAGGTCGGATGAGCAGTCCGACCATCGGCTAATGAACGCGCCGTTGCCCCACGTACTTTCGGGGTCGGGGGGCCGGGACCGCGAGCCAAACGGTTCATAGTCTGTGGTCGCTGGGCGAATTCCCGCCCTTGTCTAGGGTCTGCGGTGGAGGGGTCCGCGGAGGCGGACCGGCTGCGACTCCGTCGAGCCAGGTAAATTGGCACCAGGGGGAATGGGTTATGGTTGCTTTCATCAGGTCGGACCTTGAGTTCATTCTCGCGCAGATCGTTATTGCGGAAAGAAATGCGGCCGGTGAGCCGCTGACCGACATCCTCCCCAACGTGCAGGTGCCCTGGGGCCTGCGGACGCTGGACGGATCGTTCAACAATCTGGTCCTGGGCCAGAGCGAGTTCGGCTCCGCCGACAACCTGTTTCCGCGCCTGAGCGACCCGATCTTCCGCGATGCGCAGGGGGGAACGTCGTACGGCTCCCCCGGCACCGTCCTGGACTCGACGCCGCGTGAGATCAGCAATTTGATTGCCGATCAGACCGCCGCCAACCCGGCGGCCTACGCGGTCGCCTATGACCCCGGTGCGGACGGCATCCTTTTCACGGCCGACGACGTGCTACGGGACGGCGTGGAGATCCACACCAGCGCCGGCCCGGATCAGCTGTTCGGCACCGCCGACGACACGCAAGTGTTCTTCTTCGAGAACGTATCGCCCGACGTCGGGCTGTCGGCGCCGTTCAACCCCTGGTTCACGTTCTTCGGCCAGTTCTTCGATCACGGGCTCGATCTCGTGACCAAGGGCGGCAACGAGGTCGTGTTCATACCGCTGCAGCCGGATGACCCGTTGTTCGTCGAGGGCAGCCCGACCAACTTCATGGTGCTGACGCGCGCCACCGTGTTCGCCGGCCCG
>DATMZP010000020.1:0-14605 GCA_035573595.1 Hyphomicrobiaceae bacterium | reverse complement strand
GCAATAGTATGCTGCTGTTGTGGAAAGCCGACCCCTTCTAAGGAGAAATCGTATGCCCCGCTACGTCGATGGGTTCGTTATCCCCCTCCCCAAGAAGAACCTCGAAGCCTACCGGCGCATCGCCGCGGAATGCGCCAGGATCTGGCGCGAGCACGGTGCGCTGGAGGTGCGCGAGTGCGTTGCCTAGGACGTGAAGGTGGGCAAGCTCACGTCGTTTCCGAGGAGCGTCCAGCGCAAGCCCAGCGAGACCGTGGTGTTCTCCTGGATCGTGTACAAGTCGCGCGCCGACCGCGACCGCATCAACGCCAAGGTGATGAAGGACCCGCGCATGGAGACGATGATGAAGGGGGAGAAGCTACCCTTCGACGGGAAGCGCATGATCTTCGGCGGCTTCGAGGTGCTGGTTGAGGCCTGAGGCCGCGGGTGCGAGGGGCTATCTGCCCCAAGCGGGGACCCGCGCTCTCGGTGCCGGCGGCCTTCGCGGGGGATCGCCCATGCAGAACCGAGAGCCTCCCTGCCCGTTCCCGGAGTCGGACGCTGCCTGTCGACTGCTCCAAGCTCGAAGGCCCACTGGATCTGCCGGCTGGCGAAGCCCGGTCGGCATGGCGGGGCTCACCCATGGCCTTCACCGGCCAGGTGAGCCTCGCCGATATTTGCCGTCCACGATGAGGAGGGAGAGCTTCCCCAGTGCGGCGCGATGCAGTGAAGCCAACCAGCCTCAGCGCGTCTTCGGCTTCGGCGCCTTCGAGGCTGCAGGGCACCTCTCCTTGCCGTAGAGCGTCTCGCAGGGCAGGCAGCTGGCCTGCTTCAGCCCGAAGATGGACCGCGCCTCCTTGACCTGGCGATCCATCTGGTCGGCGATGCTCAGGCATTCCTTGAGGTGGTCGAATTCGAGCACCACCGTTTTCTGGCCGCCGGGATCAAGCGGCCCTGTGGACCAAACGACAACGATGTAGAGGATCCAGGCTTTCACAGGCGGCCAGTCAAAGGTCTCCGAGGCCGATCTTCGCTATCGCCTCTGTTGCGGCTATCGGCGGCAGTTGGACGCAGGAGCAGCAGCTTCCGGAAGGCCAGTCGTAGCGCTGCAGAGGCGATAGCGAAACAGCTGACAGCGCAAATGGTTGCAGCGAGCGGCAGGCCCGATCGGGACCGGCGCATCCATGCGGTGCCGACAGCGAGTCAAGCAGGCTTCGTCCGACGGCCGGACCGCGAACCAACAACGTGCAGCAGCCTCAGCGCGTGGGTACGGGCTTCTCGCCGCGGTAATCGTAGAAGCCGCGCTTGGCCTTGCGGCCGAGCCAACCGGCCTCGACGTACTTCACGAGCAGCGGGCAGGGGCGGTACTTGGAATCCGCCAACCCCTCGTAAAGCACCTGCATCACCGACAGGCAGGTGTCGAGGCCGATGAAATCGGCCAGCTCCAACGGGCCCATGGGGTGGTTGGCGCCGAGCCGCATGGCCTTGTCGATGGACTCAACCGTGCCGACGCCCTCGTAAAGCGTGTAGACCGCCTCATTGATCATCGGCAGCAGGATGCGGTTGACGATGAAGGCCGGGAAGTCCTCCGACACGGCGGTGACCTTGCCCAGACTCTCGACGAAGTGGCGGGCGACCACGAAGGTGTCGTCCCCCGTGGCGATGCCGCGGATCAGCTCCACCAGCTGCATCATCGGCACAGGGTTCATGAAGTGCATGCCGATGAAGCGCTCGGGCCGGTCGGTGGTGGAGGCGAGCCGGGTGATGGAAATGGAGGAGGTGTTGCTCGCCAAGATGGCCGTCGGCTTGAGCTTGGGGCAGAGGTCGGCGAAGATCTTGCGCTTCACCACCTCGTCCTCGGTGGCGGCCTCGATCACGAGGTCCTGCTCGCCGATCGACTCAAGGTCGGGCGCGTGCCTGATCCGTCGCAGCGCCGCCTGCATCTCGGCCTCGGTGAGAAGCGAGCGCGAGACCTGCCGGCTCATGTTGCGCTCGATGGTGGTGCGGGCCTTCTCCACCGTCTCCTTCTTGAGGTCGCTCATCGCCACGTCGTAGCCGGCGATGGCCGCCACGTGGGCAATGCCGTTGCCCATCTGCCCCGAGCCGATGATGCCCACCGTCCTGATGAGGGCGATCGTCGGACCCTCGCTCGCCTGCGGACGCTCGCTCAACTCGCCGCCTTTCCTGAGGCTCACTTCCATGACGGCATGCTCCTTCAGCCCGCTCACGTGCCCACGACTGGCCCACGACTGCCGGGTATCACTTTCCTAGTTTCTCCAGCTCGGCCTTCAACTCGGGCAGGACCTGGAACAGGTCCGCCACCAGTCCGTAGTCGGCCACCTGGAAGATCGGCGCCTCGCCGTCCTTGTTGATGGCCACGATGATCTTGCTGTCCTTCATGCCGGCCAGGTGCTGGATGGCACCCGAGATGCCGACCGCTATGTAGAGCTCCGGTGCCACCACCTTGCCGGTCTGCCCGACTTGGTGGTCGTTGGGCATGTAGCCGGCGTCCACGGCAGCGCGGCTGGCGCCCACGGCGGCGCCGAGCTTGTCGGCGACCGGTTCGATGTAGGTCTTGAAGTTTTCGCCCGACTGCAGGCCGCGGCCGCCGGAGATGACGATCTTGGCGGCGGTCAGCTCGGGCCGGTCGGACTTTTGCACCTCGGCCTTCTCGAAAATGGAGAGGCCGACGGCGGCTGGGGCCTCGACGGTCTCGATGGGCGCCGAGCCGGCGCTGGCGACGGCCGGAAATGCCGTGGTGCGCACGGTGATGACCTTCTTGCCGTCACCGGACTGCACGGTCTGGATGGCGTTACCGGCGTAGATCGGCCGTTCGAAGGTGTCGGGCGAGACCACCTTGGTGATCTCGGAGATCTGCATGACATCGAGCCCGGCCGCCACGCGCGGCATGATGTTCTTGCCCGATGCAGTGGCCGGGGCCACCGCGGCATCGTAGGCGGGCATCAGACGCACTATCAGGGCCGCCACCTCCTCCGCCAGCTGGTGGCCGAGGTGGGGGGCGTCGGCGAGAAGGACCTTGGCAACACCTTCGAGCTCGGCGGCGGCCTCGGCGACCGGCTTGGCACCGCTGCCGGCGACCAGCACGTGGATATCCCCGCCGAGCGCCTTGGCCGCGCTGGCGGCCTTGGCAACAGCAGGCGAGAGGGCCTGGTTGTCGTGCTCGGCAATCAGGAGGACGGTCATGAAAGGGCTCCCGCCTCCCTCAGCCTGGCGACCAGCTCGGCGGCGTTGGCGACCTTGACGCCAGCCTTGCGCCCAGCCGGCTCCACGGTCTTGAGGACCTTAAGGCGCGGCGCCGAGTCCACGCCGTAGTCGGCCGGCTTCTTCACATCGAGCGGCTTCTTCTTGGCTTTCATGATGTTGGGCAGAGAAGGGTAGCGCGGCTCGTTGAGCCGCAGGTCGGTGGTGACGAGGGCCGGCAGCTTGAGCTTGATCGTCTCAAGCCCGCCGTCGACCTCGCGGGTGACGAGCGCGGTCTCCCCGTCGATGACCAGCCTGGATGCGAACGTGGCCTGCGGCCAGCCGAGGAGTGCCGCCAGCATCTGGCCAGTCTGGTTGCAGTCGTCGTCGATGGCCTGCTTGCCGAGGATGACGATCTTGGGCTGCTCGGCCTCGACGGCGCCTTTCAGCAGCTTGGCCACCGCGAGCGGCTCGACGGCAGCGCCCTCCGGGGTCTCGATCAGGAGCCCACGGTCGGCGCCCATCGACAGGGCGGTGCGGATCGTCTCCTGCGCCTTGGCCGGACCCACCGAGACGACAACGATCTCGGCGACGAGCCCCTTCTCCTTGAGCCGCAAAGCCTCCTCGACGGCGATCTCGTCGAAGGGATTCATCGACATCTTGACGTTCGCAAGCTCGACTCCAGACCCGTCGGATTTGACGCGAATCCTGACGTTGAAGTCGACCACGCGCTTGACAGCGACCAGTGCCTTCATTGCCTCCAACACCCCAGACGAGGCGAACCGCCCGCACCTGCACCGGCAGCCAGGCTGCGCGTTCAGCGCCCGACGCTGCGCCAATCGCGTTTCCGTCTCGTGAACTTCAAGTTTTGCTCACCCTGCGGACGGTCTTGCGATGGTCAAACGGGACGCTTCGCACGTGCGAAAGAAGGGCAGCGTAGGCTGGCAACAATTGGGTGTCAATTGGGCAACTCAGGGACCACAATGGACAACAACTGGGCAGCCCTCCATGTGGCGCCCGAGACGCAATCGCGGTAGCGTGGGCTCACTCCCATTTCACTGTTAACGACGTTCAATTACGGCGGCGCCACCAAGCCGCGATCGAACAGCATGACGCCTGGGCGGCGCATGAAAAGCACCAGGATCGCACCTGCGGTCATGCCGCCGATATGCGCCCACCAGGCTACCTCGTCAGTGGGCGCCAGCACCGCCATGACGAACTGGGATACGACCCAGAACCCGAGCACCCAGGCCGCCGGCACCCGCAGAGGCAGGATGCGGAAGGCCAGCACCCAGACTCGGACGCGCGGGTGCAGCATGAGGTAAGCGGCGATTACTCCAGACACGGCGCCGCTCGCTCCGATCAGGGGCAGCTGCGAGGACGACATGAGTGCGGCGTGCGCCAGCCCGCCGGCCACACCGCACAGAAGATAGAAAATGAGGAATTTCAGATGTCCCAGGGCATCCTCGATGTTGTCACCGAAGACCCACAGAAACAGCATGTTGGAGAAGAGATGCAGGACGCCGCCGTGGAGAAACTGGTAGGTGATGAGCGTCACCCATTCGGGCACCGGGACCGGAAGGCCGGTCGGCACGCTGCCGCCGAAGTCGTGCAGCAGCTCGGAGGGCACCACGGCGAAGCTGATGGCGGCCTGGGTGCCGCTGCCGTCGCCGAGGAGTTCAAGACCGAAGACCAGCACGTTGGCCGCGATCAGGCCCCAGGTGACCCACGCGACGCGGATGGAACGTAAAGGGTTGTCGTCAGATATGGGTATGAAGGCCATTGAATGTCCCCCTCGATCCCAGCAGCCGCAACCCTAGCGGTTTCCCCCCGGCACCCACAAGACATCGCTCTTTCCGAGATCGTTAACGGTGCGGCTCGCCACGAACAGCAGGTCCGATAGCCGATTGATGTACTTGAGCACCGGAGGGCTGACGCGCTCGCCCGGCTGATCGGCGAGCGCCACGATCTCCCGCTCGGCCCTGCGGCAGACCGTGCGCGCCACATGCAGGGCGGCGGCGGCCGGAGAACCGCCCGGCAGGACAAAGGAACGAAGAGGGGCAAGCTGCGCATTCATGCCGTCGATCTCCTGCTCCAGGCGCTCAACCTGCGCCTCGCTCACGCGCAGGCGTTCGCGCTTGGGCGCTTGGCCCGTGCCTTGGCCGGTTCCTTCGCCAGTCCTCGGCTCCTCGGGCGCGCACAGGTCCGCGCCGAGGTCGAACAGGTCGTTCTGGATGCGCACCAGCATGGCGTCGAGGTCGGCATGGGTGCCCGTCGGGCCTGCCGAGCCCGGCACCGAGCCCGCCAGGTGCTGGCGCGCCATGCCGACCGCTGCGTTGGTCTCGTCAACGCTGCCGTAGGCGGCAATGCGCTGGGAATGCTTCGGCACCCGCACACCGGTGCCGAGCGCGGTGGTGCCGCCGTCTCCGGTGCGGGTGTAGATCCTGTTGAGGACGACCATTAGCCGGCTCCTGCGCCTGGCGAAACGCTACAGGCTTGTGGCGAGAATGTCAGTCTGGCGAATCCTGCCAGCGGGTCCAGTCGATCCTCGCGGCGCTCACGGCCGCGGCTCACGGCAGTCAGGGCCGGAACAAGTATACCAGAAGCATCATGACCAGGATGGCAAGAAACTGCAGGCCCACGCGCCAGCGCATCAGCGTCTGGCTCAGGTTGGGATTGGAGCCGCGCAGCATGTTCCACAGCCCCGCCAGCAGGACCAGGGATACCGCCGCCAGAGCCGCCATGACGATGTAGCGAGGCGTGCCGTCCATGAAACTGAAGTCCTGCGTCCTTCACCTGAGCATTTGCCTGGCAGCGGGCACATCCATGCCACATTTGCCGCAATCCTCTAATAACGATTTTGACGCAACACAGGGGTGGCGCGGCCGGCCTGCAATGGCGGCCCCGCATGTTCGTTTACGCGTCGCATAAGGGGGACCAGTCAGGACGTGACCCAATCGCCCAGACTCATGGTGCCCAGACGCATGGCGCGCATCCTGCTCGCTGCCGCGGCCCTGCTCGCGGTTTCGCCGCAGGTTTCGGCGCAGGGAGGGCTCAGCCCCGATGAGGCACGCAAGCGCCTGGAGGCCGACAAGGGCCGGCTTGATACCACGGAGAAGCGCTCCAAGGACCTGCAGGCCGACATCGACAAGCTCAATCAGGAGCGCGAACGCATCAACGCCCGCCTGGTGGCGACCGGCAAGCAGATCCAGCAGCACGAGGCCCAGCTGGACCTGATCGAGGGCAAGCTCGGCGAGCTCGATGTCCGGGAGCGGCAGCTGCGGGGCACCCTGGCCCAGCGCCATGGCGCGATTTCTGCATTACTGGCCGCGCTGCAGAGAATGGGCAGAAATCCGCCGCCGGTCATGATCACTCGCCGCGAGGACGCCTTAACCATGGTTCGCAGTGCCATGCTGCTGTCCTCGGCGTTCCCGGAGCTGAGGGCGCAGGCCGAGGGACTCGCCAAGGAGCTGAGCGACTTGTCGCAAGTGATCAAGAGCGGCCGCGCGGAGCGGGAGAAGCTGACGGCCGAGAAGGCCCGCCACGACGAGGCCCGCGTGCGACTGGCGGCCCTGCAGGACGAGAAGCGCCGGTCGAGCGCCCAGCAGCAGGTCGAGCTCAACAGCGTGCGCCAAGAGGTCGCAAGGATCGCTCGCAACGTCGAGGAGATGACGGACTTCCTGAAGCGCCTCGACAAGGAGCTGGTGGGCCGCGTGCCTGCGCCTGCGGCGGGCAATGCGGCGGCGCCGGCGGCGGGCAAGGAGGTTGTTGCCGAGCTGGCGCCGAGCGGCGAGCGCCTGGCTCTTGCGTCCGGCCGTATCAAGCCCAATATTGCGTTCGACCAGGCCAAGGGAACGCTGCAGCTGCCTACCCAGGGACGCCGCACTATCTCATTTGGCCAGAAGAACAATCTGGGCATCCAGTCCAAAGGAATGCACATACAGGCCCGCTACGGAGGGGCTGTGGTGTCGCCGTGCGACGGTGTGATCATTTACGCGGGCGAGTTCCGCACCTATGGCCAGCTCTTGATCATCAGCCCTGGCGGCGGCTACCATGTTCTGCTAGCAGGATTATCCCAGATCGATGTGCAGGTTGGCCAGTCCGTGCTCATGGGTGAGCCGGTGGGCGTCATGAGTTCGGCTGTCAAGACGCAGGCGGCGCAGGACGGCGGCCCGGTCCTCCAGATCGAGTTCCGCAAGGACCAGAAGCCAATCGATCCCGACCCTTGGTGGGCGGACGGCTCTCGAAAGGTACAAGGATGACAGGCACAAGGATGACGCGCAAATCCGACCTGGCGTTTTGGGCGTTCATGGTCCTGGCGGGGCTTGCCGGCGCCACCACCGTCTTCAACGTCACCCGCACCTACTCGGCCACGCCGGGCAACTCCGAGATCTACCGCCAGCTCGACCTGTTCGGCGACGTGCTGGAGCGGGTGCGCTCCGACTACGTCGAGAAGCCCGACGACTCCATGCTGATCGACTCGGCGATCAACGGCATGTTGACGGCGCTCGACCCGCACTCCGCCTACCTGAACCCGAAGAGCTTCCGGGACATGCAGGTGCAGACCAAGGGCGAGTTCGGCGGACTTGGCATCGAGGTGACCATGGAGCAGGGCACCGGAGTGGTTAAGGTGGTCTCGCCCATCGACGACACGCCCGCGGCCAAGGCCGGTCTGATGGCCAACGATCTCATCACCCATCTCGACGGCGAGCAGATCGTCGGCCTCTCGCTGGAGCAGGCGGTCGAGAAGATGCGCGGCCCCGTGAACACGTCCATCACGCTCACGATCCTGCGCCGCGGCAAGGACGAGCCTTTCGACGTGAAGATCATGCGCGACGTGATCCGCATCAACGCGGTCAAGGCGCGGCTGGAAGGCGACATCATCTACGTCAAGATCTCGACCTTCAACGAGCAGACTCACTCCAATCTGGTGAAACAGGTCGAGGCGCTGAAGAAGTCGCTGGGCCGGCCGGCGCGCGCCTACGTCATCGACCTGCGCAACAACCCCGGCGGCCTGCTCGACCAGGCGATCAACGTCTCGGACGACTTCCTGGAAAAGGGCGCGATCGTCCTCACCAAGGGGCGGCTGCTGGAGGAGACGCAGCGGGCCAACGCCAGGCCCGGCGACATCGCCGACGGCAAGCCGATCGTGGTGCTGGTGAACGGCGGCTCGGCGTCCGCCTCCGAGATCGTGGCCGGCGCCCTGCAGGACCACAAGCGGGCGACCGTGATCGGCACCCGGTCGTTTGGCAAGGGCTCGGTCCAGACCATCATCCCGCTGGGCAGCAACGGCGCCATCCGCCTGACGACCGCGCGCTACTACACGCCGTCGGGCCGCTCCATCCAGGCCAAGGGCATCGAGCCCGACATCGTGGTGGAGCAGGAGCTGCCACCCGAGCTCCAGACCAAGGCGCCGCCGCGCTCGCCGAGCGAGGCCACCCTGCCGCGGCACCTCAAGAACGACGGCAAGGACGTGAAGGAGAGCACCGGATCGTCGAGCTACGTGCCGCGTGAGGCCGCCCAGGACACCCAGCTGCAGTACGCGCTCAAGATGCTGCGCGGCGAGCCCCTGCCGCAGCTGCCTCAGCCGCCGCAGACATCTCCCTCCGGCGAGGCCTCGGCTCCGAAGGCGCAGCAGCCGTAGCGCCGCCCGGATGCGATGCTCAAAGGCTTGGGCCACCGCGAGGTGGCCCAAGCTGTTTTCAGGGCCGGCATCGATTGAAGCACTTGTCGCCAAGCCGCTTGCAGAAGCCGTATGTTTGAGGGCAAGCCAGTCTCATGACCTCCCCACAACCAGGCTACCGCCCTTGCGTGGGCATCATGGTGCTGAACCGCGCCGGCGAAGTGTGGCTTGGCCGACGGCACGATGCGCCTGCCGAGCCCGAGGGGCCGGGCGCGTGGTGGCAGATGCCCCAGGGCGGCATCGACGAGAGCGAGGATCCGGCCGCAGCGGCGCTGCGCGAGCTCTACGAGGAGACCGGCATCCGCTCGGTCCGCATCATCGGCGAGAGCCCGGCTTGGTACACCTACGATCTGCCGGCGCAGCTGCGCCCCAACGCCTGGGGCGGGCGCTATCGCGGGCAGTCGCAGAAGTGGTTCGCGGCGCGCTTCACGGGCAGCGATACGGAGGTGATGCTGGCGCAGCCGGGCCACAAGCCCGAGTTCGACACCTGGCGCTGGGCGCGGATCGACGAGCTGCCCGCGCTCATCGTGCCGTTCAAGCGCCAAGTCTACGAGCAGGTGATCCGGGACTTCGCGCCGCTGGCCACCAAGCTGGAGTGAACGGGCACCCACTCTCCGCTTGCGAGAGCGCCGGGCGAGGAGCGGCGAAAGGCGAAACCCCGCTCGCGCGATCCTGCTACCACCACAGGAACGGGGGGCCGCTCCAGCCGAACGAGGAGCTGCCGTAGCCGGGGCGCTGGAAGCGGTTGCGCGCCTCCAGCGCCGGGGTCCGACGGCGGATCTTGAGACCGCCCTGAGGCTCAGTGCTCATCACCACGATGAACTCGGTGGCCGCTCCCGTCTCGCGGTTCGCGGGCTCGTCGGACACGATCAGCGAGGCGCCCGGCCCGACGATCTCGGCGATGCGGTCGCTGGCCTCCTTGGGGATGGCGATGCGGTCGAGCGCCTCCCTGGCCCCCGCCAGGTCTGCCTGGGCTGCGCCGGCCTGGCGGTGCTCGCCGCGCCTGCCGCCCGCCGCCGGCTTCGCCTCATGCGCCGAGCGGTACATGGAGACGACGCTCCAGCGCAGGCCGGCCTCGCTGCCGGCGTGCCCGAGCGCCGTGAAGACGTAGGTGCCGAACGGCTTGTCGGGCTCGGCGATGCTCACCGGCGTCTCGAAGACCTGGTCACGCGACTGCCTCACGTAGAGCCGCTGCGTGGCGCGGCTGATGAACACCGATATCGGCGACGCCTTGCGGGCCGCCTCTTTCGCCTCGTCCTGGGCGGCGCCGCTGGCCTCGTACGCCTCCTTGGCCTGCTGGCGCAGCTGCTGGGCTAGGTCCACCTTGGACTGCATCTCGGCCTTCACCTGCTCCAGCTGCGCCTGCGCGTCACTGAGCGCGGCCTTGGCGGTGGCCTTGGCCTGCTGCGCCCGCTCCGCCGCATCGCCGTCACCGTCGGCCCCGGCGGCGGTCTGCTCGGCCCGGCGCAGCTGCAGCTCAGCCTTGGCCTGCGCGCTCTCGGCGCGGCGGATGGCTTTGTTGGCGCGCGCCGCCTCGATGGTGGCGCTCCGGGCCGCGCTCCGGGCCTCGTCGGCCTTCGCTGCGGCGCGGGCCGCGGCCTCCGCCTTGGCGGCAGCGACGGCCCTGGCGCCGCGGCGCGGGCCTGCCGGCGGGACGAGAACCGCCGGCGAGACATCCGCGACCCGGGCCGATACCTTGTCGGCGCCCCGCGGGCCTGTGCCGGCGGACGGCGGGCCCGCATCGTCCGGTAACGGCTTGAAGAGGGCCGGGTGCGTGAAATCCGTCGGGCTCACGTCGTCACGCACGATGATCACCCGCATGCCGAGCTTCGTGCGCTCGAACAGCCGCTCGGCGAAGGCGATGGGCATGCGGATGCAGCCGTGCGACGCCGGATGGCCGGGCAGCACACCCGCGTGCATGGCGATGCCCGACCAGGTGAGCCGCTGCATGAAGGGCATGGAAGCGTCGTCGTAAAGATTCGAGTAGTGCTCGACCTTGCGTTCGAGCACGCTGAAGATGCCGGCCGGAGTCTCGTAGCTGGTCTGGCCCGTCGAGACCGGCGACTGCAGGATCTGTCCCTCGCCGTCGTAGACCGTCACCCGCTGCTGGTTGAGGGAGATGATGGCCATCACCGCTGTCGTGGCGGGGCGCGAGGCGGTTGCGCCGGCGTCGCCGCTGCGACCGCTTTTGGCGAAGGCGTCGGGCGCCGCGCCGCCGACGAGGACCGTCAGACCGATGCCGGAGAGGGCGGACGCGCTGAGCTTGAGCCCGGCCCATACGCGGCTACGGTAGCAGGCCATCCATCCACATCCTTCAACACGCGACTGAGCCCCGAGCAGACTGACGTCTTGCAGCGTGGGACCTGAGCGAGTCTTTACCGCAAGCCGGAGCCATGCCCAAATGTGCCGCGAAATCGACGGCTCGTCTGCATCCACCGCTCTTAACGGTGAAGCGTTAGCGTGAAGAAAGTGTCGGCGGCGACGTCGACCCGGCGGGGACCAACCCCAAGGCAGCCCGGGTAATAGCATGTGTCGTATCGGCTACAGGTGCCACGCGAACGGCCGCTCACCGGTAGGTGGCCACCATTGCGTCCCTGTCCGCAGTAAACTATCGCTCAACGTCCGATAGAGATCATGCGGTTCGCTACGCGGAAGGAGAAAAGGCTGATGCGCGCCTCGTTTGCCCTGCTGGCGGCTTTCGCCATGCCTGCTGCCGCCGGCCTCGTCGCGCCGGCCGAGGCCGGATCGCGGCGCTGGCCGGCTGAGCCGAAGCTCGGCTACGTCACCGCCGAAAGCCGGTACGGACCGCAGACCATCACCGCGCCGGTGCGGGTCAACGCCCAGGGGCGACGGGAGGTGCGACTGCCGGGCGGCACTTGGATCGAGTGCCGGCAGACCTGCACCAACACCCTGCGCCAGGAGACGATCGACTTCTGGTACATCCGCTCCGGAATAGATTCCTCCGGCGACGACGGGCCGGGCTATCTCACGTTCCACTTCCGCTGGTAAGGATCGCTGCCAGGGGCAAGGTGGGAGGAGCCACCGCTCGACTGAGCTCCCGAAAACGAAAGAGGTGGCCGGAGGCCACCTCTCGCAGCGACGAGGCATCAGGCCTCGCCCGGAACGCCTAGTTCTCGAAATACGAGATCTTGCCGTCCGGACCCTTGCGCCACGTGTAGACGACGTAGTCCAGGCGCGTCACATCGCCCTTCTTGTCGTAGCTGAGGTCGCCCAGCACGGTCTTGAAGGTTTTGCCCGAGGCGATCTCGGCCGCCACCTTTTTGGTGTCCAGCGATTTGACCGCTTCCGCCGCCTGCTTGATGATCTGGACCGCGGCATAGCTGTAGAGCGTATAGGCCTCCGGCTCGAACTTCTTCGCACGGAACTTCTCGACTACGGCCTTCGCCACGGGCCGCTTGCGCGGGTCGGGGCCGTAGGTCATCAGCGAGCCCACGGCGCCGGGACCGGCGATAACGGCGAACTCGTCCGAGGCGATGCCATCGGCGCCCATGAATGGCGCCTGCAGGCCACCGTCGCGCATCTGCCGCAGGATGAGCCCGCCGGTATCGTGCAGGCCGCCCCAGTAGATGAGGTCGGGCTTGGCCGCCCTGAGCTTGCTGACGAGGGCGCTGAAGTCCTTGTCGTCCTTGTTGACGCCCTCGTAGAAGATCTCCTTGATGCCCTTGGCGTTCATGTTCTTGCGCGTCTCTTCGGCGAGGCCCTGCCCGTAGGTGGTCTTGTCGTGCACCACGGCGACGCGCTTGTCCTTGAAGTGCTTGGCGATGTAGCCGCCGGCCACGAGACCCTGCTGGTCGTCGCGCCCGCAAGTGCGGAAGATGTTCCACATCTTGCGCTCAGTGACTTTGGGATTGGTGGCCGCCGGCGTGATCTCCAGAATGCCGTTCTCCTGATAGATCTCAGAGGCGGGCATGGTGACGCCGGAGTTGAAGTGCCCGACGACGAACTTGACCCCGTCGCCGACGAACTTGTTGGCGACCGACACGCCTTCCTTTGGATCGGCCCGATCGTCGCCGACGCTCAGCACGATCTTCTGTCCAAGGATGCCGCCGGCGGCGTTGATGTCCTCGACGGCCTGCTCGACACCCCGCTTAAGCTGCGCGCCGAAGGCGGCGCTGCCTCCGGTAATTGGGCCGGCCACACCGAGCTTGACGTCGGCGGCGGCGGTGCTGGCGGCTGCAAGGCTCGCTGCGACGGCCAAGGCCGGCCAGAGCATACGTCTCATGCAGGATCTCCCTTCCCGTGTGCGGACTCACTCCCCCACAGCGGGCGAGCCGGCAGGGGAGCAGGAATATTCAACGAAAGTTGTGACGTGTCACGTCGATTTGAGTGCGCGCAAGCGGGGCAGCTGCCCAGGGACCGGTCAGGCCCTGCGGCGCCACCTGAACGGCCCGGCCCGCTCGAGCAGCCAGCCGTACTGGCCGGCCATCTGCCCCGCCCGCACGATCCGGTAGCCGGCCGAGGCTGCCACAACCATAACGAGATAGTCCACCGCAAAGCTGGGCGCCGACAGCACAGGGCCTTCGAAAAGCGCGTGATGGACGAAGCGGACGCCGGCGGCGATGCCCACCATGTAGAGCGGCAACTGCCAGAACGGCCGCCACGTCTGCGCCATGGCGCGGCCGGAGAGGTAGGCTGCGGCGCCGCCCAAGATACAGGTGACGAGTACAAATACCCAGAGACCGTTCCCGCCGAGGTCGTAGCTCTCGCCCATGGATCGCACCCCCTAATGCCGTCCGCCTTCCAGGTACGCGGCGCGCACCTCAGGCATGGCGAGAAGCTCCCTGCCGGTGCCGGACAGCGTGATGTTGCCGCTCACCATCACATAGGCGCGGTGGGCGATCCTGAGCGCGTGGTAGGCGTTCTGCTCGACCAGGAAGATGGTGACGCCGGACCGGTTCAGCTCCCGGATCACCTCGAAGATCTGCTTCACCACCAATGGAGCAAGTCCGAGCGAAGGCTCATCCAGCAGAAGCAGCCGCGGCCGGCTCATCAGCGCCCGGCCGATCGCCAACATCTGCTGCTCCCCGCCCGACAGCGTGCCGCCGCGCTGGTCGAGCCGCCGGCCGAGCACCGGGAACAGCTTCTGCACCCGCGCCAGGTCCTCGTCATAGTGGACGCCGTCGTCGATCCCGGCCCCCATCATCAGGTTCTCGCGCACCGTCATGCGCGGGAAGATGCGGCGGCCCTCCGGCGACTGCGCCACGCGCAGACGGGCAATCTCGTGGGTGGGGAGGCGGGTGATGTCGCGGCCCTGGAACAGGATGGAGCCCTCGCGCGCCCTGGGGTCGCCGCAGATGGTCATCATCAGGGTGGACTTGCCGGCGCCGTTGGCGCCGATCAGGGTGACGATCTCGCCCTCGTGCACGTCGAGTGCCACGCCCTTGAGAGCCATGATGTTGCCGTAGAAGCTCTTGACGCCGCGCACGGCCAGCATCGGCTCGCTCATGGCGTGCCTCTGGCTGCCGTTGTCATCCCGGGGCTTGTCCCCGGGACCCAGCGTGCAACAGCTCCGACAGTTGGGCGTTCGCGGATCGCTGGATTGCGGGCACAAGGCCCGCAATGACATGGCGCGGAGACCGACGGTCTGTTCATCGCGCGATCTCCGCTTCGACCTTCTCGACCTCTTCGTCCTCGACGCCGAGGTAGGCGGCGATCACTTTGGGGTCGTTGCGCACGTGCTCCGGGGGGCCGTCGGAGATCTTCTGCCCGTACTCCAGGACGACG
>DATMZP010000019.1:0-2348 GCA_035573595.1 Hyphomicrobiaceae bacterium | reverse complement strand
TGCCCTGGCGGCCAGGCGCTGGCGCAGCGAGGTCTTGGTCGACTCAGGTGGCCTTGCCACAAGGCCATCGTGCCCTACCCGCCTGGCAGCACCATGGAGCGCATGCCTCCCAGTCCCTATGTCATATGTCTTGGCAATGCTGAGCGCGCTGAGCTGGAATCCCTGTCCCGGCGCGCCTCAGCGCCGTTTCGCCTGGTGCTGCGATCACGGATTGTGCTGCTCGCCGCGGCAGGCACGGCGAACCGGATGATCGCGGAGCGGCTGGGCATCTGCGAGGACACGGCCCGCAAGTGGCGGCGCCGGTACTGCGGGCAGGGCATCGAGGGACTGGCCGACGCGCCGCGTCCCGGCAGGCCGCGCGTGTTCCCCGCCCGCGTCGTGGCCGGAGTCAAGGCCTGCGCGTGCGAGATGCCCTCCTTGAGTGGAACGCCCCTGGCCCGCTGGACCTGCCCCGAGCTGGCCCGCCATGCGGCAGCCAGCGGCATCGCTCCCGCGCCCTCGGCGTCCACCGTGCGCCGCTGGCTGGCTGACGACGCCATCAAGCCCTGGCAGCACCAGTCGTGGATCTTCCCCCGCGACCCGCACTTCGCCCTCAAGGCCTCCCGCGTCCTGGACCTCTACCAGCGGGAATGGGAAGGACAGCCGCTCAGCGGCGACGAGTACGTGCTCAGCGCCGACGAGAAGCCCGGCGTCCAGGCCCGCATGCGCATCCACCTCCCGCTCCCGCCAGGACCGGGGCGGGCGATGCGGGCCGAGAGCGAGTACCACCGCTTCGGCACCCTCGCCTGCCTGGCCGCCTACGACGTCCACCGCGCCCAGGTCATCGGCCGGTGCGAGCCGACCACCGGCATCAGGCCGTTCACCGCGCTCGTGGACCAGGTCATGCAGGCCGAGCCGTACGCCTCGGCAAGGCGGGTCTTCTGGGTCGTGGACAACGGCGCCTCGCACCGGAACTGGGCCGCGGCAACCCGGCTCAGCGACGCCTATCCCAACGCCCAGATGGTCCACCTGCCCGTCCACGCCTCCTGGCTCAACCAGGTCGAGGTCTACTTCTCCGTCATCCAGCGCAAGCTCCTCACCCCCGACGACTTCGAGGACCTCGATGAGCTCGCCACCCAGATCCTCGCCTTCGAAAAGCACTACAACGCCGCCGCCAGGCCATTTGGCTGGAAATTCACCCGAACCGACCTCAACCGCCTCCTGACACGCATCAGGCAGCACGACCGGCACGCACCGCACCCGCTGGCCGCATAAACCCCGACGAATTAACAGGCGCGACCACTAGTCTGCGCCCGCAAGCACGTGGCATGCGATCGCGGCGGCGGCGACCACATTGAGCGAGTCGACCCCGGCGGACAGGGCGCCTGGATGCATCGGAATGCGGACGGCCTGATCGGCCTCGTGCAGCCAGCGGGACGACAGGCCATCGCCTTCGCTGCCGAGCAGAAGCGCGGTCCGCTCGGCGACGGCGGCCGCGCCGATCGGCGCGGCTGCCCGGTCCGGTGTCAGCGCGAGCAGCCGGAACCCGGCGGCCCGCAGCCCGGCCAGGCCTTCGTACCAGCCGGTCATGCGGGCATACGGGATGGCAAAAACCGCGCCCATGGAGACCTTCACCGCCCTTCGGTAGAGCGGGTCGGCGCACCGCGGTGACAGGAATACAGCGTCCACGCCGAGCGCGGCGGCGCACCGGAAGATGGCGCCGACGTTGGCGTGGTCGACGAGGTCCTCGAGCACGATCACCCGGCGGGCGGCAGCAGCCAGCGCCTCGGCCCGCGGGAGCGGCTTGCGGTGCAGCGAGGCCAGCGCCCCGCGGTGGACGCGGTATCCGGTGAGCCGCTCGGCGGTGTCGTCTGGAACGACGTATACCGGGGTGCCGGTCGCGGGCAGCGCCGGGAGGTCGCCCAGCCTGCGCTCGGCGAGCAGCACCGAGCGCACTGGATAGCCAGCCGCCACAGCCCGGCTGATCACCTTCGTCCCCTCCGCGATGAACAGCCCCTGCGCGGACTCCAGGCTGGTGCGCAACTCCATATCCGTTAGCCGCGCGTAGTCCGCCAGCCGGGGATCCTCCACATCGGTTACGAATTCCCGCATCTGTTAAGTCTCGGCCACCAGACCTCATCTGCGCGCGGCGCGCTTGAACAGGGCGGAAATCAGGGCGACGTGAGATAGCCCGGAGGCTCGGGCCACTGGGGTCCGAGGTCGGGCAGATCAGTGCTTATCCGCATCGGGAAACGGGGCAGTCGTTTCTCCAGGAACGCGCTAACCCCCTCGGCGACGTCGGGCGCCTTGCCAAGCACGTAGATGCCCCTGGAGTCGAGACGGTGCGCTTCCCAGGGAGAATCGGCGCC
>DATMZP010000018.1:0-9620 GCA_035573595.1 Hyphomicrobiaceae bacterium | reverse complement strand
CCGGCGCTTCCTGCGCTTTGCTCCGCCGCGTGCGCGGCTCCGCGTCGCTTCGGAAGCGCCGGTGACAGTGGAACAATGAGCGAATACTGTCAGGCATCAGCCCGGTCCAAAGTGTCAGGGATCAACCCGGTCGGACAATCCCAGACCTGGAATATCGGGATTCCCCCCACCCCTATCCCCTCCCCACAAGGGGGAGGGGAATCCGCTCGTTTCGTGTCAGACCCGGAGGGTCTGACACCTGTCACGTCAGCAGCGCGAGCTGCTTCTTCTTGATCAGATCGAAGTCGATCTGGGCGCCGATGCCCGGCAGCTGCGGGCAGTGGGCGAGGCCGTCGCGGCCGATCTGGATATCGTTCAGCACGCCATACTTGTGGGCCTCGTGCGGCAGCAGCACCTCGAAATAGGTGGTGTTGGCAATGGCGCAGGCGAAATGCAGCTGCGCCATGTTGTTGAGCGAGTTGCCGCCGTGGTGGACCTCGTAATTCATCTGGAACGCCTCGGCGAGGTGCGCGGTCTTGAGCATGGTGGTGAGGCCGCCCTTCAAGGGAATATCGCCGCGCAGGCAGTCGGTGGCCCGCTCCATCAGCCAGATGGCGTAGCTGCCGAGATCGCCGCTCGGATACTCGGTGGCCATGATGGGGATGTCGAGCTTCTGCTTGAGCTTGACGTAGGCGTAGATGTCCTCCTCGTTGAGCGGGTCCTCATACCAGAGAAAGCCGAGCCGCTCGATGGCGCGCCCCACGCGGAGCGCCTCGTCGTAGCTGTAGCTCCAGGTGGCGTCGAGCATCAGCGGATAGTCCTCGCCCACCGCGCGGCGCACCGCTTCGCAGGCCCGGATATCGTCGGGCGGGTTCTGCGGCGGGTGGATCTTGTAGGCCATCCAGCCATGCGATTTGAACTGCGCCGCCTGGCCCGCGTACTCCTCGCGGCTGCCCAGGATCTGGCTGGACGCATAGGCGGGAATGGCGGAGCGCTCGCTGCCGAGCAGCCGATAGAGCGGCACGCCCGCTGCCTTGGCGGCGATGTCCCACAGTGCGGTGTCGCAGGCGCCGATGGTGCGCAGGCCCGCCACGCGCTGGCGCGCCCGCATGTCGGCGTGCAGGTCCTCCCGCGCCCGCGGGTCGCGCCCCATCAGGACGGGTTTCAGGAACCTGATGAGGGCGCCCGCGTCCATGTCGGCGGGGTAGTACGCGGAGCCCAGGAAGGCGTGCCCCTCCAGGCCCGCGTCGGTGCTGATGCGCACGAGCCCCAGGTTACTCTTGCCCGAGGTGATCTGTGCACCCTGCGAATACCTTGTCGGCGGGATGTTGTCCCACTCGAACAGGGTCACTTCAACGGCGTCGATCCTCATAGGTGGCCTCGCACTTTCCAGCCCACCCCTCCCCCCGTCATCCCGGAAGCCGAGGCCGCAGGCCGAGACTATCCGGGACCTCGTGGGGCGGGCGCAACCGTCGCAGATCGCCTCACGAGGTCCCGGACCGGAGCGATGCTCGCCTTCGGCTGGCATCGCTCCGTCCGGGATGACGCTGCTAATCCCGCAGCAGCGCGCCGATGCGCTTGATGGCTTCGCGGATGTTATCGACGGAGTTGGCGTAAGAGAAGCGGATATAGCCCTCGCCGTGGATGCCGAAGCTGGTGCCGGCGACGGTTGCCACGCCCGCCTCCTCGAGCATCCGGTTCTGCAGGGTTCGCGCGTCCATGCCGGTCCCGGTGATGTTGGGAAAGACGTAGAACGCCCCGCCCGGATCGACGCAGGTGAAGCCCGGCAGCTGGTTCAGGAGCGGCACGATGGTGCGCCGGCGCTCGTCGAAGGCTGCCACCATCTTGTGCACGTCGTCCTGCGGGCCGTCCAAAGCGGCAATGCCTGCATATTGCGTGGGCGCGTTGACGCAGGAATGGCAGTTGACCGCCAGCCGCACGACCTTCTCCACCAGCGCCTTCGGCCACACCGAGTAGCCAAGCCGCCATCCTGTCATGGCGTAGGTCTTGGACCAGCCGTCGAGCATGATGAGGCGGTCCCTGATTTGGGGGTAGCGCAGGAAGCTCACGTGCTCGCGCCCGCCGTAGAGCATCTGGCCGTAGATCTCGTCCGACAGGATGGCGACGTGGGGGTGTCGCTCCAGGCCGGCAATGAGCTTCTCGATCTCGGCCTTCCTGGCTGCGCCGCCGCACGGGTTGCCGGGGCTGTTCAGGATGACGAGGCTGGTTCGGGGTGTGATGAGCGAAAGCACCTGGTCGGCGGTAAAGCTGAACTCGTTGGCCTCGTTCTGCACGATCGGCACCGGCTTGGCGCCGGAATACTCGATCATCGAGCGGTAGATGGGAAAACCGGGGTCGGGATAGAGGATCTCGGCGCCGGGCTGGCCGAGGATCAAGATCGAGAAGAACATGGTAGGCTTCCCGCCCGGCCAGATGACGACCGTATCGGGGTGCACCTCGACGCCATGGCGGCGCTTGAGGTCGCGGGAGACGGCTTCGCGCAGCGGCACGATGCCCTGGGCCGGCGTATAGCCGTGGTGCCCGTCGCGCAGCGCCTTGATCGCCGCCTCGACGATGTGGGCCGGGGTTTTGAAGTCTGGCTGGCCGATGCCGAGGTTGACGATCGACTTGCCCTGGCGCTGCAGCGCATCGGCGCGGGCCAGCACCTCGAAAGCGGACTCGGTTCCCAGGCGATCGAGGGCGGAGACGAGTTGCAGCATGGCGTTTCCCCGGTCTTGTGCTGGTTGTTGGGATGTCTTCGGTCGGTCGGTGGGACGGTCCTGGCACCCGCGCTTTGCCGGCGGCCGATATACGGCCTGCCGGCAGGCATCGATCCCCGCCCCGGCACCGATCGAGGATCACCGCATGTGAGGCACACTCCGCGCCGCCTCGTCAATGTCCCCGCTGCCGCGGTCGGACGCGGCCAGGACGGGGCCGCAGGCCGGCGCCGGGGCGCGCCCGGGGCGCGCCCATAGCCAAAAGTCTGGCTTGCCGCATCGCACGCAGGCCTTCAGTCCTGCCGCTCCCTCGATCCATCGATCGCCGGAATAGGGGGTCCACCGGCGTCGTCCATGCTCGTGCGGGAGCATCGGTCGGCTGCGCGAAGCCGGCCTGCGAATGCCACCCGGCCTGCAAGTCCGTCGGATACCCGTGACAACATGAACCGCTCTATGGCCCGTTTTCTTGTCAACGCAGGGCGTGGTATGCCACATCTGAACGGGCGTCCGATGTGCGTCCCGCCAAAAGGGTTTGAGGAAGCGACTCAAGAGGAGAAAAGCGATGAGCAAAACAGAGAGCACCGTCACGCGCCGCAAATTCCTGAAGGCCGGCGCCGTGGCCGCCGGCACTGCGGCGGTCGGCACCGTCGCGATGCCGCAGGTGAGTCGCGCTCAGACGGTCACCTGGAAATTCCAGTCCACCTGGCCGACCAAGGACATCTTCCACGAGTACGCGGTCGACTACGCCAAGAAGGTGAACGACATGTCGGGCGGCCGCCTGAAGCTCGACGTGCTCGCCGCCGGCGCGGTCGTCCCCGCCTTCCAGCTGCAGGATGCCATCCATTCCGGCGTACTGGACGGCGGCCACGGCGTCACCGCCTACTGGTACGGCAAGAACAAGGCGGCCTCGCTATTCGGCACCCCGCCGTCGTTCGGCTGGGATGCCCACAGCCAGCTCGCATGGTTCTACTACGGCGGCGGCGAGGCGCTCTATAACGAGCTGGTCAACGACATCCTGAAGATCAATGCCGTCGGCTTCGTGTACTTCCCGATGCCCAACCAGCCGCTCGGGTGGTACAAGAGAGAGATCAAGAGCGCCGACGACTTCAAGGGCATGAAGTTCCGCACCGTCGGATTGTCTGCGGACCTGTTCAAGGAGATGGGAGCGGCAGTCACGATCCTGCCCGGCGGCGAGATCGTGCCGGCCATCGACCGCGGACTGATCGACGGCGCGGAGTTCAACAACCCGTCCTCCGACCTGATCCTCGGCTTCCCGGACGTGGCGAAGTACTTCATGCTGCGCAGCCATCACCAGTTCGGCGAGTGCCTGGAGGTCAGCTTCAACAAGGCCAAGTTCAACGCGCTTCCCTCCGAGCTCAAGGCCATCATCCGCAATGCCGCCTTCGCCGCAACGGCGGATCAGTTCGCCCTGGCACACGACCGCTACTCGAAGGACCTGGAGGCCATCAAGGCGCGTGGCGTAAACATCGTCACGACGCCCGACTCGGTGCTCCAGGCTCAGCTCAAGGCCTGGGACGCGATCATCGCCGCCAACAAGGACGCGTTCTTCGTGAAGGTCCTTGAGTCGCAGAAGGCCTGGGTCAAACGGGTGGCGCCCTACTTCGCCCTCAACAACCTGACCACGGCCCAGAACGAGACGGCCTACAAGCACTTCTTCGGCTGATCGCAACGCCGGCCGCCGCGGACGCGCTCCGCGGCGGTCCTCCCTCGCGCCACAGCCTCGGCCGGACACCCCACGCACATGCCATATCCACAGTACCTGTTTGACCTGATCGGCGGGCCCAAACAGCTGCCCCTCTATGCCTTTCTGGCCGCCGTACCGATCGTCGTCGTCATGTTCTGGTTCGAGCTGCGCGACGCCCTGCGCAGATCAGCCGGCGGTGCGGTCAGCGATCGCCTGCTCTACGGGGTCGACGCCCTGAGCGCCGCCGTCGGCAAGACCTTTGGCTGGGCGATCCTCCTGCTGACCTTCTCGACCAGTTACGAGGTGTTCGCGCGCTACATGTTCGGGGCGCCGACCGACTGGGCGTTCGACACCAGCTACATTCTCTACGGTGCACTGTTCATGATGGCCGGCGCCTACACGCTCTCGCGCAACGGCCACGTGCGCGGCGATTTCCTCTATCGCGCCTGGTCTGCGCGCCGGCAGGCGCTGATGGACATGCTCCTCTACGTCCTCTTCTTCTTCCCGGGCATGCTCGCCTTCATCTACGCGGGCTACAACTTCGCCGAGCTGTCGCGCGGCATGAACGAGCACTCCTCGGCCAGCCCGAACGGGCCCATCGTGTGGCCGTTCAAATGGCTCATCCCCATCGTCGGCGGCCTGATGGTTCTGCAGGGCATCGTCGAGGTGATCCGCTGCATCAAGTGCATACGGACCGGCGAGTGGCCCGCCCGGCTCCACGACGTGGAGGAGCTGGAGAAGGTCATGCTCAGTGAGGCCGAGCAGAGGAAGGCCGCCGAGGTATCGCGCGCCGAAGAGGCGGGCATGCGGAAGGGAGACATTTGATGTTTGGCCTGGGCAATCCCGAACTCGGCGTGCTGATGCTGGCGCTGTTCGTTGTCTTCATCATGTTCGGGTTTCCGATCGCCTTCACCCTGATGGCGCTCGGTGTCTTCTTCGGCTACTTCGCGATGGGCGACCTGATCTTCTCGCTGCTCGTCCAGCGCTCCTATTCCGTCATGACGAACGACGTGCTGATCTCGATCCCGTTGTTCGTCTTCATGGGCTACATCATCGAGCGCGCCAACATCCTCGACCGGCTGTTCCGCTCCTTGCAGCTCGCCGCAGGGCCGATTCCGGCCTCCCTGGCGCTCGCCACCATCGCCACCTGCGCCATCTTCGCCACCGCCACCGGTATCGTCGGCGCGTGCGTCACGCTCATGGGCCTGCTCGCCTTCCCGGCCATGTTGCGCGCGGGCTACGACGTGAAGATCGCCGCCGGGGCCGTATGCGCGGGAGGGTGCCTCGGCATTCTCATTCCGCCCAGCGTCATGCTGATCCTGTACGGCGCCACGGCAGGCGTCTCGGTTGTAAAGCTCTACGCAGGCGCGTTCTTCCCAGGCCTCATGCTGGCCGGCCTGTATGCGCTTTATACGGGCATCATGGCTCTCCTGAACCCGAAGCTGGCGCCGCGGCTGCCCCCGGAGGAACGCAACGTCTCCTATACTCAGATCGCCACCGCGCTCGTCACATCGTTCCTGCCGCTTGCCGGGCTGATCGGCGCGGCCCTCGGCTCGATCATGTTCGGGCTGGCGACGCCCTCGGAAGCGGCCGCCATGGGCTCGCTCGGCGCCCTTCTCCTGGCCGCCGGCTACGGGGCGGACTACTCCCAGCGCTGGCGCGTCGTCGCCATGAGCATCTACGGCGTCCTGATCGTATTTCTCATCGGCTGGTGGCTTGCACCCGGCACGAATCCGCCGCGAGGGGTGCTGGTTGCTGTGCTGGCGCTGACCGCCCTGATCATCCTCATCATGCTGCCCCGCAACACCTTCAGGCTGCCGCAACTCAAGGAATCCGTGTTCCTCACCGCGCGCACCACGGCCATGGTGTGCTGGCTGTTCATCGGGTCGTTCACGTTCTCGGCGGTGTTCGCCTATTTGGGCGGCCATGAGCCGATCGAGAGGTTCGTGCTGGCGATGAACCTGTCGCCCACCGGCTTCATGGTCCTCGCCCAGATCATCATCTTCATCCTGGGCTGGCCGCTAGAGTGGACCGAGATCATCGTCATCTTCATGCCGATCTTCCTGCCGCTGCTGAAGCTCTTCAATATCGATCCGCTGTTCTTCGGTCTCCTGGTGGCGCTCAACATCCAAACGTCGTTCCTGTCGCCGCCGGTGGCCATGGCGCCCTTCTATCTCAAGGGCGTCGCACCCAGCTGGGTCAACATCAACGACATCTTCCGTGGCGTGATGCCCTACATGATCATTGTCATCATCTCCATGGTCATGCTCTACACCTTCCCGCAGATCGGCCTGTGGCTGCCGAACTACATCTACCGATAGGAGCTGTGAGAACGCATGTTCGCGCTTGAGGTCATGGGCTTGGTCGTGCTCGCAGCGACCATACTCCTGTTCTGGGCGCTCCTGCCCCGCGGCGGGCGCACGCACCGCTTCGTGGGCACGGAGCTTGAGCCCTACGTAGCGGTGCTCCTGACATCCATGGTCGCCCTGTCGTTCACCATGATCCTGGCCGGTGTGCTGCAGGGCATGAGCTGACCGACGTGGCCGCCATGGATCTCACAGCGCTGACAGCCGTCGAGGCCTGCGCCAAGATCGCGTCGGGGGAGGTCACCAGCGAGCAGCTGGTTGCCGCCTGCCTCGACCGCATCGCCGCGCTCGAGCCTCAGATCGAGGCCTGGGCCTTCCTCGACCGCGACCGCGCGCTTGAGCAGGCCAGGGCCGCCGATGCCGGGCGCCGGGACGGAAAGGGTGTGGGGCCGCTCGCAGGCCTGCCCGTTGGGATCAAGGACATCATCGACACCGCCGACCTGCCGACGGAGCACGGCAGCCCCATCTTCAAGGGCCGCCGCCCCTACCACGACGCCGGCTGCGTCACCGCACTGCGCCGCGCCGGCGGTATCGTCCTCGGCAAGACGGTGACCACCGAGCTTGCCAACATGACGCCGGCGCCGACGCGCAACCCGCGCAATCCCGAGCACACGCCCGGCGGCTCCTCCTCCGGCTCGGCCGCGGCCGTGGCGGCGGGCATGGTGCCAGCGGCCGTCGGCACCCAGACGGGCGGCTCGGTGATCCGCCCCGCGGCCTTCTGCGGGGTCTACGGCTTCAAGCCCAGCTTCGGCCTCATCCCGCGCCACGGCGTGCTGCCCCAGGCGCCTACCCTCGACACGATCGGCGTGTTCGGGCGCTCGGTGGAGGACGTGGCCCTCGTGGCCGACGCCCTGCAGGGCCACGACGAGCGCGACCCGGCGAGCCTCGCCACCAGCCGGCCGCGCCTGCTCCCCACGGCCGCCGAGGAGTTCCCGCTGGCGCCGCTGCTGGCCTTTGTCAAGACGAGCGCCTGGGGGCAGGCGGAGGCCGCCACCCACGAGGCTTTCGGCGAGCTGGTGGAGGCGCTGGGCTCCCAGGTGCAGGAGGTCAACCTCGACCACAGCACCGAGGCCGGCCTCGCCGCCGCCAGGACGGTGCAGGACGTGGAGATGGCCACGCACTACGGCGCACTGCTCGACCGCGCGCCGGAGCTGATCAGCAAGGGCCTGGCCGCACGCATCGAGCAGGGCCGGCGCATCCCCGGCGTCGACTACTGCGCCGCCCTGGCCTCGCGCGAGCGCTCCTATACGACGGTCGAGGAGGTGCTCGTCGACTACGGCTTCATCCTCACGCCCGCCGCCCCCGGCCCCGCGCCGAAGGACCTCGGCACCACCGGCAATCCGGCGTTCTGCGCGTTCTGGACCTGGCTCGGCACGCCCGCCGTCACCCTGCCGCTGCTGGAGGCCGACGGCATGCCGATGGGCGTGCAGCTGATCGGCCGCCGCGGCGACGACGGCCGCCTCCTGCGCGCCGCCCGCTGGCTGGTGCGGCACCTGCAGGAGCCCGGCGGCGGATAGCGGGGCCGCCCACCGCGGGCGTCAATCCGGCCTGCCGCCGCCGTGCCGGACCCTTGCCGGCGCGCGCGGAATGTCTAAGTGTGGCTGCCAGAAGGTGGCCTCGCCTCCCCCGAGGGCCACTCCGACATCGCCGAGGAGCCCCCGATGGCCGCAGAAACCCCGATCCCGCGCAAGCGCATCACCACGCCCGAGATCGCCGCCCGCAAGGGCGGCGAGCCCATCGTCTCGCTCACCTCCTATCACGCCCACACCGCGGCCATCGCCGACCCGTTTGTGGATTTCCTGCTGGTCGGCGACAGCCTCGGCATGGTGATGCACGGCTACGAATCGACCGTGCCGGTGCCCCTCGAATTGATGGTCATGCACGGCCGCGCCGTGGTGCGCGGGGCGCGGCGCGCGCTCGTCGTGGTGGACATGCCGTTCGGCTCCTACGAGGAGAGCCCGGCGCAGGCCTTCCGCAACGCCGCCCACGTCATGAAGGAGACGGGCTGCGGCGCCATCAAGCTGGAGGGCGGACGCCGCATGGCCGACACCATCCGCTTCCTCACTGAGCGCGGCATCCCGGTGATGGGGCACATCGGCCTCACCCCGCAGTCGATCAACGTGCTGGGCGGCTTCAAGACCCAGGGGCGCGTGCGCGACGAGTGGGCGGCAATAGAGGCCGACGCCAAGGCGGTGGCCGAGGCCGGCGCCTTCGCCATCGTGCTGGAGGCCATGGCCGAGGAGCTGGCCCGCAAGATCACGGCCGCCATCCCCATCCCCACCATCGGCATCGGCGCCTCGGCCGGCTGCGACGGCCAGATCCTGGTGATGGAGGACATGCTGGGGCTGTCGCCCCGCGTGCCGAAGTTCGTCAAGGAGTTCGGCAAGGTCGGCGAGGCCATCCGCGGCGCCATCCAGGCCTACGCCACGGAGGTGCGTGCGCGCACCTTCCCCGGCGCGGAGCATACATATGCGGTGAAGGAGGAAGGTGTCAGACCCTCTGGGTCTGACACCATAGCCAAGACGCCTGTAGCGTAGCCACCCGTCATCCCGGAAGCCGAGCCGAAGGCGAGGCTATCCGGGACCTCATCGAACGAGTCGAACGCCTCACAAGGTCCCCGCTCGGAGCGTTGCTCGCGTAACCGCTCGTCTCGCTCCGTCGGGGATGACAGGTGCGGACGTCAATCCGCGTCGGCGAACACCTGCTCGCGGCTCTTGCGGATGGAGGGCAGGATGGCGATGATCACCAGCACCAGCGACAGGGCCAGCAGGCCCCCGCTCAGCGGGCGATCAACGAAGGTCCAGAAGCTGCCGCGCGAGATCACCAGCGCCTGGCGCAGCTTCTCCTCCATCA
>DATMZP010000017.1:0-14209 GCA_035573595.1 Hyphomicrobiaceae bacterium | reverse complement strand
GATTGAGGTTCGGCCCGTTCAGAACGAACACCGGCTTGGACATGGCTGCCGCCTCAACTCGTTGGTATGGACCGGCAGGACAAGACTTGCGTGCCTACGCCTCGCCCCGCGTCCTGGGGCACGTGCCTTGGGGGGCTTGCCTTGGGCTTAACTCTGCGGCGGCCCGTGTAACACCTTTCGCCCAGCCGGGGAAGACCGGACGCTCGGGGCCCTCGGGGCCCAGCACCCCTAGATACGCTCGGGGTCAGCCCCCTCGCCTCGGCCGCCGCACTGAACGCTGGGCCGGACGCGAGGGGCCTGACCCCGTATTACCGAGGGGTCTGGAACCCCACTCAGCCTAGCAGACCTTGCAGCCTTCCTTGCGCACCTCGGCCACGAGGGAACTCATGCGCTCCAGCAGGTTTTCCGGCGCGCCCGGGATGACGCGGTCGGCCACCATGAAGTGCGGCGTGCCCTGGATGCCGAGCTTGGTCGCGAGAGCGCGGGTCTCGTCGATCTCCTTCTGCACCTGGGGGGAGGCCATGTCCTTCTTCAGCTTGGCCATGTCCACGCCGACCTTCTCGGCCACGCGCAGCGCCGAGGCCTCGTTGGCCTGGCCCTGGTTCTCCAGCATGGCGCGGTGGAACTCCCAGTACTTGCCCTGCATCTTGGCGGCCAGCGCCACCCGCGACGCCTCCTCGGAGCCCTTGCTCAGGATCGGCAGCTCCTTGAGGATGAAGCGGACCTGTTTCTCCTTCTCGATCAGCTTGGCCACGTCGCCGAAGGCGCGCTTGCAGTAGCCGCAGTTGTAGTCGAAGAACTCGACGATGGGCACGTCGCCCTTGGCGTTGCCGACCACGCCCGAGAACGGGGGATGGAAGATCTCCGTCGCGCTGTTCTTGATGACCGCTGCAGTACGCTCGGCCTGCAGCTTGTCCATCTTGGCTTCCAGCGCGTTCTGGATCTCCAGCATGATCTCAGGGTTGCTCAGCAGGTAGTCCTTGACGATCGCCTCGATCTCCTTGCGCTGCCTCGGGTTAACGGTCGCCTCGGCGACCACGGTCTTGTCTGTGGTCGGCGCGGCAGCCGGCGCGGTCGTGGCGGAGGGCACCGTCTCGGCCCTGGCGGTGGAGATGCGGGCCGTATCGTTCTGCCCGATCGCCAGCGTCAGAGACAGCAACAGCACCGCGGGGACGAACAGCGCGACCCCCTTCCTGGACTGCAGCGCCTCTACAATGGTGGCAAAGGTCATTCCTATCTCCTGTGGCCGTGAAGCACCGCCAACGTCTACCCTGGCTTGTTTACCGTAACCTATTCGCTGGGCTGCTTGTACTTGATGATGTCATCGGCGCGAAGCCAATCCGGCGAGCCGGCCGGAAGTTGCTTAATCGCCCGCTTGGCGAAGCGCTGCGCCTCCTTGATGTTGCCCTCCGCGAAGCGGCCCTGCGCCGTGGCAATCTCGGCCTGGGGCAGATAGGCGTCGCCCTTCTTCATGAGGGCCGTGCCCAGAAGGTTGTATGCGGTCGCGTGCGACGGGTCGGCCGCCGCGGCGCGCTTGAGGAGGCCGATCGCCTCCTCAAGCACCGCCTTGTCCTCGGTTCCCAACAGCGCCTGGGCCAGTTGCACCTGGATCAGCGACTCGTTGCCTCCCGACAATTGCAGGGCCTTGCGCAGCGGCCCGATCGCCTCGCGTTGCCTGCCGGATTGAAAGTGGAAGCTGCCCTTGACCTCCCAGAAATACGCATTCTCCGGTCTCTCGCGGATCAGCGCGTCCACCTCGCCGATGGCCTGGTCGCAGCGGCCGGAGCAGTTGCGGGCGATGGCGCGGGCGTAGCGCGCCGGCAGGCTCACATCCTTCGCAGGATAGCGGTTATAGACCGTCTGCGGCGCTTCCAGGTAGCCCGAGATCTTGGCCCGCACCAGGTCATGCCGCAGCTGCAGCTCGGGCGGGTCCTTCTTGTTCACGTAGGCGCTCTTCGCCACCAGCTCGCGCAACCTGGCGATGCGGTCGGCCGCCACCGGGTGGCTGCGAACGAACGCGTCCTGGTAGTTGGCCGAGACGTACTCCTGCTGGGCGAAGCCTTCGAAGGTCTCCAGCATCCCGCGACCGGACTGCTGCGTAGCCTCCAGGAACCTTAAGCCGGCTTGGTCGGCTGCAGACTCCTGCGAGCGCCGCTCGCTTAGGAATGAGCGCATGACCATTTCCTGGCCCAACATGCCGACGCCCATGCCGACGCTCCCCGTGTCGCTCCCTCTGTCGCCCGACGCGGCCGAGCCGATCGCGGCGCCGATCCCCAGGACCATGAGCAGGAGCGCCTTGGTCTGGTCGCGCGCAATGCGGGTTCTGAGAGCGGCCATGTGCCCGCCGGTGATATGTCCGGTCTCGTGCGCGATGACGCCGATCACCTCGTTGGGCGTCTTGGCCTGCAGGATCGTGCCGTGATTGATGAACACGTTGAGGCCGTCGATCACGAAGGCGTTGAAGTTCTCGGCTTTCACGATGCGCATGGTGATGTGCGAGCCGAGCCCTGCCGCCCTGAAGATCGGACGCGAGTAGTCCTTCAGCAGGTTCTCGGTCTCGGTATCGCGGATGAGCGGGATGCCCTGCGCCACGGCCGCCGACGAGGCGAGGCACATCGACAGGCCGTAGAGGCCGGCAACGGTGGCGGCGCGCCAGCGGGCGGCGAGCCCGCGGCCGCCGCGGCCCGAAGCGGCCGATGCCTTCTGGGCGGTGACGGGCGTGCCGCCATCCACGTGGTTCTGCTGCACGCTAATATTCCCTCGCTGCTGCAGCGCTCGGCTCGACTTTATGTTGCTGTGTACCGGCGACTGAGGCGCTGGTTCAACTAGGCAACTCGAACCGGCCCAACTATAAGCCCGTGCTGCCGGCGCGCGCCTCACATTATCGCGTGTTGTCGCGTGCGGACCGGCCTTACGCATCTCGGCCGAAGCGGCGGATTAGGGCCGAACCGTGGCGATTTCAGGGCTCGGTGGTGAATAGGCGCAATCGAGCCGGCGGATAAATGACCCGATGAACACGACGCGACCCAAGATCAGCCGAACGGCGGCCGGCCTCCAGCCCTCGCGGCGCAGCGCCATCGCGCCGTTCATCGTGATGGATGTGATGCAGGCCGCCGCCGAGCGCGAGGCCCAGGGGTACGGCGTCATCCACATGGAGGTGGGCCAGCCCGGCACCCCGGCGCCGCGGGCGGCACTGGCCCGCGTGGCGCAGGCGCTGGAGCGCGAGACGCTGGGATATACCGTCGCCCTCGGTCTGCCTGCCCTGCGCGAGCGGATCGCCCGCCACTACGCCGAGCGGCACGGCGTCCGCGTGGAACCGGAGCGCGTGGTTGTAACCACCGGCTCCTCCGCCGGCTTCGTACTGGCGTTCCTCGCCCTGTTCGACGTGGGCGCCAGGGTGGCTCTGCCGTCGCCGGGCTATCCCTGCTATCGCCACATCCTGACGGCGCTGGGCCAGGAGCCGGTGCCCATCGTCACCGACGCCGCCGGGCGCTGGATGCCCACCGCGGCCCAGATCGACGCCGCAGCCCGCGATCAGGGCGTCGCCGGCCTGGTGGTGGCGAGCCCCGCCAATCCGACCGGCACCATGCTGGAGCCGCAGCGCCTGGCCGAGATCGCCGCCGCCTGCCGGCGCGCCAACATCTGGCTGGTGTCGGACGAGATCTATCACGGCCTCACCTACGGCATGGGCGAGAAGACGGCGCTGACGCATTCGGACGATGTCGTCATCGTCAACAGCTTCTCCAAGTATTTCTCGATGACGGGCTGGCGCATCGGCTGGCTCGTGGTCCCGCCGGTCCTGGTGCGCCCCATCGAGCGCCTGGCGCAGAACCTCTACATCTCGCCGCCGACGGTGGCTCAGGCGGCGGCGCTCGGCGCCTTCGACGGCATGGACGAGCTGGAGGCCAACCGGCGCGTCTACGCGGAGAACCGCGAGCTCTTGCTGGCCGAGCTGCCGCGAATCGGCCTCGACCGCATCGTGCCTGCGGACGGGGCGTTCTATCTCTATGTCGATGTTGGGGGGTTCACCTCCAACAGCCTCGCTTTCACCAAGGAGATGCTGGCGGAAATCGGCGTTGCCGCCACGCCGGGTGTCGATTTCGACGCGGAGCGAGGCAGCCGCTACGTGCGCTTCTGCTACGCGGGCGCCACGGCGGACATGGCGGAGGCCGCGCGCCGGCTGAGCGGCTGGAGCCGCCTCAAGGCGCGCGGCTGACGGGGTGCAGGAGCCCGCTTGCGGCCTCCCTTACTTGCGATTTGCAAGCCCCTATTTGCAAGCCCTGGCGTAGGCGGTGCACTCGAAGGCCAGCGTCTTCCACCCGCAGGTCTCGCTGACCTTGCCGATCTTGACGCCTTCGCCGCCCCAGGCCTTCGCCTGGTTCTTCATGGCCGCCTGCGCCATGAACGACGCGAAATTCTGCATGACGCCGGTGCCCCATCCGCCCGCCCTGATGCATTGGGCGGCTGTGGCGCTGCCGATACCGGCCAGGCTCAGGGCACCAGCCATGAGCACCGCAAAGGCTATCGGAACCAACCTCTTCATGCTCACCTTCTCCGTTCAAGTCGTCAGTTGATCTCAACGCACCGAACGGCACGGTCCGGTGCGGGCTTCGAGCGCCCGCACCGGACCGCAATCGGAGGCTTACTCTACCGTAGCGCGCCGCTGCCACCAGCCCTTGCGCGCAGGTTTCAGTGGATCGCTCCGCACCGGGTCGGGCTCGACGGCGTCCGCGTGCGCCGTCTCGGCCGCCGGAGCCTCGACTGCCGGGGGAGGCGGCTCGGGGCCGGGCGTCGGCTCCGCCACCGCAGGCGGGGCGGGCTCGACGGCCGGCTGGGTCTTCGTTTCCAGCTCGCCGCCGGATGCGGCCTCGACCGGCTCGGGCACCCGCTCCGCCTGCGGCTCGGGCCGCGGACCTTCCGCCGCCTCCGTCACGGACCGCTCGGTGGCGGCCTCGGCCGCCTCCGGGGCTCCTGCATCTGCGGTCGTCTCTCCGACGTCTGCCGCCTCAGGCATGTCTGCGTGCGCGCCGGCATCGGCTGACGGCGCGCCTTCGCTGTCGTGGTCCGCCCCGTCGCGGTCGCGGCCGCGCCGGCCTCCGCGCCGCCCCCGACGACGGCGACGGCCACGGCGCTCGTCCTCGTCCAGTGGCGCCTGCGGCTGCTCGCCGAGGCCGGGAATCTCGGCGACCGCCTCAGCGCCGGGGTCGCCCTGGTCGCCCGGGGCGCTCTGCTCGTAGGGGCCCTCGTCGTGGGCCTGCCCGATCAGCCCGCCTTCGGCATGCACCTCGCCGTGGCCATTGCCATTGCCATTGCCGGCGGAGCGCGCGGGCTCACCGCGGCGCTCGCCCCGGTCCTCGCGACGGCCGCGGCGGCGACGGCGACGGGGACGACGCTCGTCGGCCTCGGTCTCGCCGGGCGCCTCCGCCTCCTCCGTGCCCTGGCCGGAGTCTGCCGCCTCCTCCTCCTCGGCCTCGCTCTCGAAGGCCCACTCCATGTTGACTGCAGACGAGCGCTCGGCGGCCTTGGGGGGCGCCGCGGGGGCGGCCGACTTCTCGATGGCGAAGTTGGCCCCCTGCATGCGCTCGCCGGCCTCCACCGCAATGGAGATGCCGTAGCGGTGCTCCATCTCCGTGATGAAGGTGCGCTTGTTGTTGAGGATATAGAGCGCCACCTCGGGGGTGGTCACGGTTGTCAGCGACGAGCGCGAATCGCGCGCCAGATGGTCCTCCAGCGCACGCAGCACCGCCAGCACCACCGATTCGGTAGAGCGCACGATGCCGGTGCCCTGGCAGTGCGGGCACTGCGAGGTGGAACCCTCCATGACGCCGGTGCGCAGCCTTTGCCGCGACATCTCCAGGAGGCCGAAATGGCTGATGCGGCCCACCTGGATGCGCGCCCGGTCGTGACGCAGCGCCTCCTTGAGGCGGCTCTCCACACGGCGGTTGTTGCGCCGCTCCTCCATGTCGATGAAGTCGATGACGATGAGGCCGGCGAGGTCGCGCAGCTTCACCTGGCGGGCGACCTCCTCGGCCGCCTCCAGGTTGGTCTGCAGAGCCGTCTCCTCGATCGAGAACTCGCGCGTGGACTTGCCCGAGTTCACGTCGACGGCGACGAGCGCCTCCGTCTGGTTGATGACGAGATAGCCGCCCGAGCGCAGCGTCACGTAGGGGCTGAACATGGCGTTCAGCTGGCGCTCGATCTGGTAGCGCGAGAACAGCGCCTCCGGCTCCTCGTACTTGACGACATTCTTGGCCTGGCTCGGCGAGAGCATGCGCATGAAGTCCTGCGCCTCCCGATGCGCCCCGTCGCCGGCCACCTGGATCTCGTCGATGTCCTTGGAATAGAGGTCGCGGATCGACCGCTTGATGAGATTGCCTTCCTCGTAGACCAGACTCGGCGCCGTCGACTGCAGCGTCAGGTCGCGCACGTTCTCCCACAGCCGCAGGAGATACTCGAAGTCGCGCTTGATCTCCTGCTTGGTGCGGGCTGCACCCGCCGTGCGGATGATGAGACCCATGCCCTCCGGCACCTCCAGGTCCTGGGCGATGGCCTTGAGGCGCTTCCTGTCCTGCGGGTTGGTGATCTTGCGGGAGATACCGCCGCCGCGGCCCGTGTTGGGCATCAGCACGGTATAGCGGCCGGCGAGCGAGAGGTAGGTGGTGAGCGCCGCGCCCTTGCTGCCGCGCTCCTCCTTCACGACCTGTACCAGGATGATCTGGCGGCGTTTGATCACCTCCTGGATCTTGTAGGAGCGGATGTGCCGGCGGGGCCGCTCGGGGACCTCCTCAAGGGCGTCCTCGGTACCCACCTGCTCCAGCGAAGCGCCTACCGTCTCGGGGGCCTCGGCGCCTTCGCCGCCGTTCTCCTCGATCTCCTCGACGTGGTTGCCGTTCTCGCCATCGGCCTCGTCTCCCTCGCCCTCCGCTGCGGCCTCGCCGCTTTCGGCCGGCTCGGCGCCGAGCGTCGAGGCCGTCGCAGACTCCCGCGCCCCGGCAGCCACTGCCTCAACGTGGCGCCCGTTGGGCTCGCCACGCGCCGGCTCGCGCCCACCACGGGGCTCATCGAAGGGCTCGGCCTCGCCGGACCGCCCTTCGTTGGCTTCCTCGGCCTCCGCCTCGGCCTTGGCCTCGGCCTCGGCCTCCTCCAGCAGGGCCTGCCGGTCGGCGACCGGGATCTGATAGTAGTCGGGATGCATCTCGTTGAAGGCGAGGAAGCCGTGCCGGTTCCCGCCGTAGTCCACGAACGCGGCCTGCAGCGAGGGCTCGACGCGCGTTACTTTTGCCAGATAGATGTTGCCGCGGAGAAGCTTGCGGGCGGCCGATTCGTAGTCGAACTCCTCTACCTTGCCGTTGCGCAGCACCACCACCCGAGTCTCCTCGGCGTGGGTGGCATCGATAAGCATCTTGTTCTTGGTTTCCATGCTCTGAAATCCCTGGCGCCGCAGCGCGCGTCGTGCGGCCGTGCCGTGGCCCGCCGCAGGCGGCCGTGCATCCGGCGCCAATTTTGGTTGCGAACTGAGGATCGTGACGGAGAAAGGTACGTTTCGCGTGCGGGAGATCTGCCGGAGCGGCCGCAACTGCCCGCGCGGAAAAGCGTGGCGCGGCCCGTTGCCGTCGACCGGCTGAATTCATTCCCCCTGCGAAGTGAGTACGCTGTCGTCATGATCCATATCGGTGGTCGGGGCGTGGCGCTTGCCGCCCAGCCCCGAGAAGCGGTACCCGGCCGTTGGGTAGACTGGCGAACGCGAGCGGTGGGTCTGGATCCGCGCCGGTCCTCGATCGGCGAGCGGGCGAAACACTTCACGGCACCTGCCCTGAAGCAGCACGATCAACCCTCCGCCGGGCCAATGGCCCGCGGCCAGCAAACCATTGCGCCTACAGCGAATGTCAACCGTTGCAGTGCCCGACGCCCGTTCCTTGAGAACGCTGCCTTGGCGGCGAGCCAGAAGGCTCCGGACCCGGCGGCGTACTCGGGGTGCCGCGATCGAACGGTTGCGGCTGTATGCGTAGCGGTTTCTAGGCTGTTGCCCCTCTGTTAGCAAGCGCGATTTTACCGCCGGGACCGTTGCTGCAATGCGCCTTTGAATTGGCAAACATCTGGTTAATGTTGCGTGCGCGACCGTAGCGGCACGCGAGGGGGAGGGGCTGAGCGATGGGAGCGCCTGGCAAGCCACGTCTGGGCCTATCGCCCGCGCTTGCACGCGTTCTCGCGGTCTGTGCGGCGGGGCTCGTCGCCCCGGCAGCCGCGACGGCGCAATCGAGCGAGATCCAGAAGACGGGCCCTCAGCAGGCGTCCGGCCAGACCGAGATCCGCAAATCGCCGCCTGGCGGCGGCCAGCATGAGCGGTCCCGCCAGCGCGTCGAAGAACCGCCGCAGGAGCGGCTGGACCGACCATTGGATGCCTCGGCGATGGAGCCCGGCGGGGGCCGGGAGACCAAGAGCCAGCGCGCCACGCTGCTGCCGGCGCTGGAATGGCCCACCGACGTCAGTGGCCAGGCGGTGACCGTGACTCAAGCCGAGGTGACCCGCGCCGGGGCACTCACGCGCTTCTCGCTGCTCTTATCGGCGCGCGTGCCCTACCACGTCTCCTACCTCGCCAACCCCTATCGCGTCATCATCGACATGCCCGACGTGGACTTCCAGCTGCCGGTGGCGGCCGGGCGGCAGGGGCAGGGGCTCGTTCGCGCCTATCGCTACGGCCTGTTCGCCCCCGGCAAGGCCCGCGTGGTGATCGACACCACCCTGCCGGTGCGGGTGCAGAAGCAGGCCATGGGCGCGGAGCTGGCCGGCGGAGGTGCGCGCCTCGCCCTGGACCTGGTACCCACCGACGAGGACACGTTCCTGGCCAGCATCGCGCCGCCTCCTGCACGCCCCCACGAGCCGCAGGTGGACGACGCCCGCCCCTATCCGCGGGCGACAGACGCCAAGCCCGTCATCGTCATCGATCCGGGCCACGGCGGCCCCGACCCCGGCGCGTCGGGCCCCGGCTTCTTCGAGAAGGACGTGGTGCTTGCGGTTGCCCATGCGGTCCGCACCGCGCTGGAGACGTACGGTCGCTACGACGTCGAGATGACCAGGACAACCGACGTCTTCATCCCGCTGCCCGGCCGGGTCGCCTTCTCCCGGCGCAGGGGGGCGAGCCTGTTCGTCTCAATCCATGCCAACAGCGTGCCGACCGAATCGACGCGGGCCGCCGTTGTGCGCGGCGCCGCCGTCTACACCCTGTCCGAGGAGGCCTCCACTCGCGAGGCGCAGCGGCTGGCCGAGCAGGAGAACGCCGCCGACCTGCTGGCGGGCGTCGAGAGCCGCTTCGAGGCGATTAACGAGGTCGATCGCATTCTGGCGGAGCTCAAGTGGCGGGAGACCTCGGAGTTCTCGGCCGACTTTCGCGGCCGGCTGCTGACGCATCTCAAGCGCACCATCACGCTGTCGCGCGAGCCGGCGCCGTCGGCGGCCTTCCAGGTTCTGCGGCAAAGCGAGTCCCCGTCGGTGCTGATCGAGCTCGGCTACATCAGCAATGCCAAGGATGCGCAGCTGCTCGCGGCACCCGACTGGCAGCGCGAGGTGGCCCGCTCGATCGCCACCGCGATCAACGAATATTTCAGCACGAAGAGCCGCCGGCCTTGACTTCTGCCTCGACCCGGTCTCGCCGTCAGGCGGCGATCATGCACCGCCGGCCCAGGCTCCGGCCTGGTCCGCGACGGGCCGAGGTGGGCGCGATCCCGCCACATTCAACGCTAATGTGCCGATGTTCCCCCATCGCGCTTGCAGCGGCTCGTAACCTCGACTAGGGAGTGCGGGCAAAGACGGGATTTCGACACGATGAGACCTGTCCAGATTCTCCCGCCGGCCCAGCCGAGAAAGCGCAGGCGGCGCAGCTGGCTGCTGGGCCTCCTGACCTTCGTTTTCGCCTCCGGCGTGCTGCTGTTCCTGGGTGGCATCGCCATCGCCGGCTTCTACGTCTGGATGGCCTCGCGCGACCTGCCGGACTACGAGCGGCTGGCCAAGTACGAGCCGCCGGTGATGACGCGCATCCACGCCGCCGACGGCACCCTGATGGCCGAGTACGCCCGCGAGCGGCGCATCTTCGTGCCGATCAACGTGATCCCCAAAAAGGTGATCCAGGCGTTCCTGTCCGCCGAGGACAGGCGCTTCTACGAGCACGGTGGCCTCGACTTCGTGGGCATCGGCCGCGCGCTCGTCAAGATGGTGACCAACCCCGGCAGGCGCGCCGAGGGCGCCTCCACCATAACCCAGCAGGTGGCGAAGAACCTCTTGCTCAACAGCGAGCGCAAGCTCGATCGCAAGCTGAAGGAGGCCATCCTTTCCATCCGCATGGAGCGGACCTTCAAGAAAGAGCAGATCCTCGAGCTTTATCTCAACGAGATCTACCTCGGCATGAACTCCTACGGCGTCGCCGCGGCGGCGCTCAACTATTTCGGCAAGGAGCTGGCGGATCTGAGCGTCGAGGAGGCGGCTTATCTCGCGGCCCTGCCGAAGGGACCCAACAACTATCATCCGTTCCGACAGGTCCAGAAGGCCACCGAGCGCCGCAACTGGATCATCGACCAGATGGCCGAGAATGGCTTCATCACGTCAGGCGAGGCGCGGACGGCCAAGGCCAAGGAGCTCAAGGTCAACATCCGCCCGTTCGGCACGCAGATCTACGCCGCCGACTATTTTGCCGAGGAGGTGCGCCGCCAGCTCCTGCAGATGTACGGCGAGGACGGGCTCTACGGCCGGGCCGAGCGCACCGGCAACGGCGAGGAGGACAAGCGGGTCAACGGCGGTCTGTCGGTCAGGACGACCCTCGATCCCAGGCTGCAGAGGATCGGTCGCAAGGCGCTGATCGACGGCTTGGTCGACTTCGACCGCAAACAGGGCTGGCGCGGACCCGTCAAGCGCATCGACGCCGGCGGCGACTGGGGCCTTGCGCTGAGCGAGATCGACATCCCCACCGATCTGGCGCCGTGGCGTCTGGCGGTGGTGCTGCGGGCGGAGCGCGAAAAGGCCACCGTCGGGCTGCGGCCGCCGCGCCGCGCCGACGGCAAGCTGGTGCCGGAGCGCGAGGAGCTGGACCTTCCGTTGGAGGAGGTGAAGTGGGCCAAGCCTGGAAACGGCAAGGCCGCACCCAAGTCGGTCTCGGACGTGCTCAGCCCCGGCGACGTGATCTGGGTGGCGCCCAAGAACGCGGACCAGCCGACGGGCGTGTGGTCGCTGATGCAGATCCCCGAGGTCGGCGGCGGCCTCGTGGCACTGGACCCGCATACCGGCCGGGTGCACGCCGTGGTGGGCGGCTTCTCGTTCTCGCAGAGCCAGTTCGACCGCGCCCTGCAGGCCAAGCGACAGCCGGGCTCGTCCTACAAGCCGTTCGTGTATGCCGCGGCGCTCGACAACGGCTACAAGCCGACCAGCATCGTGCTCGACGCCCCGATCGAGATCGAGCAGGGCCCCGGCAAGGAGATCTGGACGCCGAAGAACTACGACACCACCAAGTCCTACGGTCCCTCGACCCTCCGGGTCGGCATCGAGAAGTCGCGCAACCAGATGACGGTGCGGCTGGCCCAGGACATGGGGATGCCGCTGATCGTGGAATACTCCAAGCGCTTCGGCATCTACGACGACCTGCTGCCGGTGCTCGCCATGTCGCTCGGCTCCGGCGAGACCACGCTCGTCAAGCTGGCCGCCGGCTACTCCACGTTCGTCAACGGCGGCAAGCAGGTAAAGCACACGCTGATCGACCGCATCCAGGACCGCTGGGGACGCACGATCTGGCGCTACGACGACCGCGAGTGCCCCGGCTGCAACGCCGACCACTGGGATGGCCAGGCGGAGCCCACGCTGCCCCCGGACGACAAGAAGCAGATCATCGACCCGCACACCGCCTACCAGATCACCTCGATGATGGAAGGGGTGGTGCAGCGCGGGACGGGCTCCGTTATCAAGAGGATCCTGCCCAACCTGCCGGTGGCCGGCAAGACCGGCACTACCAACGACGAGAAGGATGCCTGGTTCATCGGCTTCACGCCCGACCTCGTGGTGGGCGTGTTCATCGGCTACGACAACCCGCGCCCGATGGGCAAGGGCATGACCGGCGGTGTCATCGCGGCTCCCATCTTCGCGCACTTCATGAAGGCGGCGGTTGGTGACAAGCTCGCGGTGCCGTTCCGACAACCTCCAGGGATCAAGCAGGTGCGCGTGAGCCTGCGGACGGGGCTCAGGTCGATACCGGGGGAGAAGGACTCGGTGACGGAGTACTTCAAGCCCACCGAGGAGCCTGACGACGAGTACTCGGTGATCGGCTTTACCAACGAGTCCGGCACCTTCGTGAGCCCCGAGCAGTCCGATCCGCGCACGATCGGCGCCGGCAAGGGCCTGTACTGAGAGGGGCGGCGCTCAGCTGAGAAGCGGGCAGGTCGGCGTTTACAGCGCCGGCCCGCGCCCCTATATCCGCTCCCTAGCGCCACATTGCACATCCAGGAGGCCGCCCATGCGTGCCGAAGCCGAGAAGCTGGCCGACGCCGTGCGCCAGTCGCTGACGCTGTTGCGGAGGCATCTTTGACTGGGATACCGCCGAGCAACGCCTGGCCGAGCTGAACAAGCGCGCCGAGGACCCCAGGCTGTGGAGCAGCCCGCAGACCGCCCAGAAGGTCATGCGCGAGCGCCAGGGGCTGGAGCGCTCCATCAACACCTACCGCAAGCTCGAACGCGACCTCGACGACGCCGTCACCCTGATCGAGCTGGGCGAGGCCGAGGACGACGACGCCACCGTCAAGGAGGGCGAGGCCGTCCTGCGCCAGCTTGCAGCCGACGCGCGCCGCCAGGAGGTGGAGGCGCTGCTCTCCGGCGAGGCCGACGGCAACGACAGCTACCTGGAGGTCCATGCCGGCGCCGGCGGCACCGAGAGCCAGGACTGGGCCGAGATGCTCACGCGCATGTATCTCCGCTGGGGCGAGGGGCGCGGCTACAAGGTCTCGCTGGTGGAGGCGAGCGCGGGCGAGGAGGCAGGGCTCAAGTCCGCCACACTGCAGGTCAAGGGCGAGAACGCCTACGGCTGGCTCAAGAGCGAGTCGGGCGTGCACCGGTTGGTGCGCATCTCGCCGTACGATTCCAACGCGCGGCGGCATACCAGCTTCGCCAGCGTCTGGGTCTACCCGGTGGTAGACGACAACATCGAGATCGAGATCCGCGAGAGCGACTGCCGCATCGACACCTACCGCGCCTCCGGCGCCGGCGGCCAGCACGTCAACACCACCGACTCCGCGGTGCGCATCACCCACATCCCCACCAACATCGTGGTGGCGAGCCAGCAGGAGCGCTCGCAGATCAAGAACCGCTCCATCGCCTGGGCCATGCTCAAGTCTCGCCTTTACGAGATGGAGCTGCAGAAGCGCGAGGAGAAGGCCAATGCCGAGGCCGCCGCCAAGACCGACATCGGCTGGGGCCACCAGATCCGCTCCTACGTGCTGCAGCCCTACCAGCTGGTGAAGGACCTGCGCACCGGCGCCCAGAGTGCCGATCCGAAGGCGGTGCTCGACGGCGACATCGACGACTTCATCGAGGCGGCGCTGGCCCAGCGCGTCAAGGGTGGCGGGCCGGAGATGGTGGAGGACATCGATTAGGGAGGCAATCTGGACAGGCCTACCACCGCTCAGTGAACCCCTCGCCGATCTTGAGCGTCGACCAGCGCCTGCTGAGCGTCGAAAAATGAGAGCGAATCTCGCTCAGTTTCTCTGCCGTGAACGAGGTCCGTTCCTTTTCTGACATTGCCTGCAGAATGCTCTTGGCGGTCGCGGTCATGGCCAGCCCCTTTGCCCGGAGCGCCGGCTCCTTGGAGTGGCTGAGCCAGTCGTGCCAGCAGACGTAGGTGGCGCGCTCCGATCGCGCGCAATCCTCCTCGTGGCCGGACATGAGCCGGCTCGATTTGCGGTCCTGGTTTCTGCGCGCCCTCGACGCCGCGCGGTGGTCTCCAGGCTTCACCACGCTGTGAAAGGTGCCGACGGTCCCGCCGGCCGCGAGTTGCCCGTAGATGGCTCCGTCGATGCCCAGCGCCCGCTCGACGATGAAGTGCTGGAGATCGTGGGGCATGAAGGGGTCGTAGCCGGGAGCGGGGTTCATCTCCACGTCCGGCATGCCTTCCAGGGTGGCCCGCACGGCATATCGGCGCTCGCCCGTGCGGGTGAACGTGACCAACATGGTCTTGCGTCGA
>DATMZP010000016.1:0-7505 GCA_035573595.1 Hyphomicrobiaceae bacterium | reverse complement strand
CCGCCGCCGCCCGCCGGATAGCCGGCGATCACCCGCACCTGGCGGTCGGGGTAGCTCTGGGCGTAGGCGGGGGCGACGTGGCACGCAAGCCAGCCGGCCGCGATGAGGCCGAGCGCGATGACGGCTGCGCGGCGCGTGCAGGCGTTGAATGCTCTCATGAGCTGCTTCTCCCCTTGGATCGGGGTCAGACCCCTTTCCACCGCCCGCAGCGGATGGTTACCGGCGGCAGCGGAAAGGGGTCTGACCCCGATGAACGTTCTCGTTGCACCGATCCTAGTCTGTCCCGGCGCGGTCGCGAAAGGCCCTCGCGCTAGGGCCGCTTCAACCCGGTCGCCGCGACGACGGTCGTCCAGCGCGCGGTCTCTTCCGCGATGGTGCGTCGGAAATCCGCCGGCGTGCCGCCCAGGGGCGCGATGAACTGCTTCTGGAACGCCTCCCTCACCTTCTCCGACTGCAGCGCCTCGTTGGCCGCGCGCGACAGCGTGTCCACGATCGGCTGCGGGGTTCCAGCCGGCGCCATCAGGCCGAACCACAGGGCGGCCTCGAAGCCCGGAATGCCGGCCTCGGCGATGGTCGGCAGCTCCGGCAGGAACGCGCTGCGCCTCGCGTCGGTGACGCCCAGCGCCACCAGCTTGCCCACGCGCACGTGCTCCATCACCGACGACGCCGGCGCGAAGTAGGCGTGGATGCGGTTGGCCAGGAGGTCGGTGACGACGCCGGGGCTGCCGGTGTATGGCACGTGGGTGATGTTGACCTTGCCGCTGGTCTTGAACAGCTCCAGCGCCAGGTGGGTGGAGCTGCCGGTGCCGGACGAGCCGAACAGCAGCGGCTCCGGCCTCCGTTTCGCCAGCTGCAGCAGGTCCTTGACGCTCCTGGCCCCGACCTCCGTGCCCGTTACCAGCACCACTGGCGTCGAGGTGAGCAGCGTTATGGGCTCGAAGTCCCTGACGAAGTCGAAGGGCAGGTCCGGCTTCACGGCGGCGTTGATGACGTTGGCGATGGAGCTGACGAACAGCGTGTAGCCGTCCCGGGGGGCGCGGGCGACGCTGGCCGCGGCCGTGGACGACGCCGCACCCGGCCTGTTCTCGACGACGAAGCGCTGGCCCAGCGTTTCGCTCATCTCGTTGGCGACCGCCCGCGCCGCAATGTCCCCCGTGCTCCCGGCCGGGAAGCCGAAGACGATGACGACGGGGGCTTTCGGGTAGTCTTGCGCTCGGGCCGGGCCGGGGGCGAGCGCACCGGCGGATGCGAGCAAGAGGGCGACGACAGCACGACAAAGGAGGGTCATGGTCTCTCGTTGGGGTTGCTTTACGGTGAATTGCAACCATCAGTCTGCCCTCCTTTGCCGGCCCAAGCCAGCCTTTTTCGCTTTGAGTGGCCGATGGGCTGGACAGCGACCGGGCCCGATGCTTCGGGAACAGGACGGTACCAGGCTGGCGGACCGCAGCCGGTCTCGCCAGGGCTCCCGCCTTGGCGCAGTCTCGGTATGTGACCTAGATTGCTGAAACCACACGTTGGAGGAACGGAGATAGACCCGCAGGGTCTGACCCGAGGGAACCAAGCATGCGGCCGATTGCGCTGGGATACGTTGGGTTCAGGGCCGGGGACCTGCAGGAGTGGCGGGCGTATGGGACGCGGCACCTCGGATTCCAGGTCGTCGACAGATCGGGCGGCAGCGTCGCCTTCCGCATGGACGACCGCAAGCAGCGGGTGATGGTCGAGGCGGACGGCGGGAAGGGCATCAAGTTTCTCGGCTGGGAGGCGGCGGACGCCGCGGCGCTCGATGCCATCGCAGCCAGGATCGAGGCGGCGGGCGTTCGCCTGGAGCGCGGGTCGCGGGCGCTGGCGCAGGAACGGCGCGTTGCCGACCTGATCGTGCTGAGCGATCCGCTGGGGCTGCGGCTGGAGATTTTCCACGGGCCGGAGGTGGCGGGCGATCCGTTCAGGCCGGGGCGCAACATCTCCGGGTTCCGTACCGGGCCGCTGGGGCTCGGCCATGTGGTGATGACCGCGGAGCGAATCGACGAGGCGGTGGATTTCTATTGCGAAGTGCTCGGCTTCGGCTTGAGCGACTACTACGACCGGCCGTTCCCGGCGCGCTTCCTGCATGTCAACGCGCGCCATCACAGCTTGGCGTTCATCCAGTCGGGGAAGACGGCCATCCACCATCTCAACGTGGAGCTGATGAGCTTCGACGATGTGGGCCAGGGCCTCGACCTGGCGCTGGCCGAGGAGGGGCGGCTGGCGGTGAGCCTCGGGCGCCACGCGGGCGACTACATGACCTCGTTCTACTCCCACACCCCGTCGGGCTTCATGGTGGAGTACGGCTGGGGCGGCAAGGCCATCGACCCGGACACGTGGGTGGCAACCGAGCGCACCATCGGCCCCAGCCTGTGGGGCCACGAGAGGAGCTGGCTGCCGCCCGAGAAGCGCGCCGAGGCCCTGGCGCTGCGGCTCAAGAACGCCGAGGCCGGCGAGCGGCGGCCGGTACAGGTGATGGAGGGCAACTACGAGCTGACGCCGGGCGTCTGCCCGTGGTGGGATGGCATCAAGGGGCGGTGAGATCTAAGCGGTGCCGCCGGCGCCCCGGCCCTCGCGTCATCGAGGCCGGAGACGAATGGGCGTCGCCTGCTCAAGGGGGAGGGATGCGGCGAGGTGCACGATTTGAGGCACGTCGCCTCTCCGTCTCCCCTTGCCCTGAAGGTGGTTGAGGACCAATCCGCCGATCACGGTCGCAATGACACCCGAGATGACGGCAAGAAGAAATTTGCTCATCGCCGATGCTCCCCACTCATGATCAGCCCACCGTCGCCATCGTCGTCCAAATTGACAAGCCAAATGGACAAGCCAAATGGGCAGGAATCATCGGGCGGCAAGGCGAGCTCTGCAGCGAGGTTGTGCACCCCGCCCAAGTTGAGACAAGATAACGACAACGAGTGGCTACGGCCACCAGGGGAGCGAGCCAGGGGAGCGAGCATGACCGACGCGGGGAGCGGCAAGGCCGAGGCGAGAGGCGGCGAGAAGGAGCCGTGGGGCAATGCCGTCCTCGTCGAGCTCGAGGACGGCATCGCCTGGGTCTCCATGAATCGCCCCGACAAGCGCAACGCCATGAACCCGGTCATGAACCGGGAGATGAACGAGGTGCTCGACGCCCTGGAGGTGGACGACCGCTGCGGGGTGCTGGTGCTGACCGGTTCCGGCGACTCCTTCTCCGCCGGCATGGACCTCAAGGAATATTTCCGCGAGACCGACGACAAGCCCCGCATGGTCCAGGTGCGCGCGCGGCGCGACGCGTTCGCCTGGCAGGGGCAGAAGCTCATGAATTTCGCCAAGCCCACCATCGCCATGGTCAACGGCTGGTGCTTCGGCGGCGCCTTCACGCCCATGGCCTCCTGCGACCTCGCCATCGCCGCCGACGAGGCCACCTTCGGCGTGTCGGAGATCAACTGGGGCATCCTGCCGGGCGGCAACGTCACCAAGGCGCTGAGCCAGCTCATGGGCCGGCGGGCGGCGCTCTACGTCATCATGACGGGCATTCCCTTCGACGGCCGCAAGGCCGCGGCGACGGGGCTCGTCAACGAATCGGTGCCGTTGGCGGAACTGCGGGGGCGCACGCGGGAGCTGGCGAGGGTGCTGCTGGACAAGAACCCCACGGTGCTGCACCAGGCCAAGGTGGCATTCCGCAACGTGGAGGACATGTCGTGGGAGGTGGCGCTCGACTATCTGGGCGCCAAGAACGAGCAGGGCATCCTGATCGACCCCGAGCGCGGGCGTCAGCAGGGCCTCAAGCAGTTCCTGGACGACAAGAGCTACCGGCCCGGCCTCAAATCCATGAAGCGCGGCTAACGGGGTCAGACCCCTCGCCGCTGACCTCGACGATGAACGCGACCAACGACGCGATGGATCCGACCCCGTCCACCGCCGTTGCGCGCCTCCTGAGGCCGCGCGCGGTAGCCATCGTCGGCGCTTCCGACGACCCGCGCTCCATCGGCGGCAATGTGCTCGCCAACCTCAAGCGTGCCGGCTTCGCGGGCGGCTTGCATCTCGTCAGCCGTACCAGGGCGGAGATTGCCGGGCACCCTTGCGTGGCCTCGATCGATGACCTGCCGGAGGGGCTCGATGCCATCGTCCTCAATCTGCCGCGTGAGGCGGTGCTGGAGGCCATCGCCGCCTGCGGGCGCCGCCGGGTCAACGCGGCCGTCGTGTTCGCCTCCGGCTTCGCTGAGGCCGGGCCGGAGGGTCGGGCGCTGCAGGTGAGGCTGGCGGCGCTGGCCCGGGAGAGCGGCGTTCTGGTGAGCGGGCCGAACTGCCTCGGCTTCGTCAACTACGTCGATGGCATCCCCCTCACCTTCGGCGAGTACCAGCCGATGCCGGCGGCGAGTGCTGCAGCCGGGATGGCCGGGGTTGCCGTGATCGCCCAGAGTGGGGCCATTGCCAATGCCATCCGCGATTCGCTCGTCGCCTCGGGTCTCAGGGTCACGTTTCTGGTCAGCACCGGCAACGAGGCGGCGCTCGGGGCCGAGGACTTCCTCGCGCCCATCCTGGAGGACGAGGCAACCGGCGTGGTGGCGCTGTTCGTGGAGCAGGTGCGCCAGCCGCAGACGCTGCTGCGATTGGCGGCCCGCGCAAAGGAAGAGGGCAAGCGCCTCGTCCTGATGCAGCCGGGCCGCACGCAGGCGGCGCGCGGCGCGGCCCAGTCCCACACCGGCGCCGTGGCGGGCGACCTTGCCGTGGCCCGCACCGTCCTCGCCCATGCCGGGGTTGCGGTGGTGGACGGGCTCGACGCCCTCACGGATGTGGCCCTGCTGCTGGCTGCCCGGCCGGTTCCGCCGCCCGGCCGCACCGCTATCATGACCAACTCTGGCGCCGTGCGCGGGCTGGCTTTCGACTTCGCCCACGCGGCGGGGCTCGATCTGGCCGAATGGTCGCCCGCCACCGCCGCCGCCCTGCGCGGGCTGTTCCCGCCGTTCGTGACGATCGACAATCCGCTCGACCTCGGCACCGCCGCCTTTGGCAGGCCGGAGCTGATGCGGCGGGCCGCCCAGCTTCTCCTCGACGACCCCGGCGTGAATTCCCTGATCCTGTCGCTGTTCCCCGGCCGGCCGCCGCAGCAGGTGGAGAAGGCCGAGCAGCTCCTCCCTGCCATGCGCGCCTCGCAGAAGCCGGTGGCCCTTGTCATGCTCGGCGACCCGATGCCGCTGGATGCAGGCTTCATGGGCCTGGCCCGCGCCGAGGGTGCAGCCCTGTTCCGCTCCACCGAGCGGGCCGTGCGCGCCACGACGGCGGTCAACGCGGTTGCTCGTGCTCTTGCGGCTTCTGCCGAGGACAGGTCGGATGACGGGGCCGGCCGTGGTGAGCCGCTCGACCTCGCCGATTCCCTCGCCGGGCCGGTGGCCGAATACAAGGCAAAGGCGCTCCTCGCCTCCGCGGGCGTGCCGGTGCCGCCCGGAGGGCTGGCGCAGGATCTGGCAGAGGCCGAGCGCGTCGCGGCACGCGTCGGCTTCCCCGTAGCCCTCAAGGCACAGGCCGCGGCGCTGTCCCACAAGAGCGATGCCGGCGGCGTGATCCTGAACGTCGGCGACGGCGCCCTCCTCGCCGAGGCCTGGGAGAGGCTCCACGCCAATCTCCAGCGGGCCAGGCCCGGTCTCGCTCTCGACGGCGTGCTGGTCGAGGCGATGGCGCCGAAAGGTCCGGGGTGCATCGAGCTGATCGTGGGCGCAAAGCGCGACCCGCACTGGGGCGCGGTGCTGATGCTCGGGCTCGGCGGCATCTGGGTCGAGACGCTGCAGGACGTGGCCCTGCTGCCCGCGGGCGCCTGCAAGGCTGCGGTCGTGGAGGCGCTGGGCCGCCTCAGGGGCGCAGCGCTCCTGCGCGGCACCCGCGGCGCGCCGCCTGTGGACATCGCGGCCGTGGCGGACATCGCCTGCACGCTCGGCGGCCTCATGGAGCGGTCGCCAGACATCGCCGAGCTGGAGATCAACCCACTGCTCGCCTGTCCGCAAGGCCAGGGCGCCCTGGCGCTCGATGCTCTCATCGTCAAGCGCGCCGGCGCCTGACTCGCCTCGCGACCTCGGCCCTATGAGAGGCACCCGTCGAAGTCTGCCGGTCTGCGCCCGCCCCGCCGCGGCGGGAATAGCGGATGGACGCGTGGCGGCCGTAGCGGTTGGAGGGCGGCCTGGACAGCCGTGGCCGCCGGCCATAACAATGTGCCGCCCAGCCGCACATCGAGCCCGCCGCAATGCCCGAGCGCACCACCCCGCCGTTCCGCGCCGACCAGGTCGGCAGCCTGATACGTCCAGCGGCCCTCGTCGAGGCGCGCAGGGCGGCCGAGGCCGGCAGTCTTCCGCCCGAGGAGCTGCGCCGCATCCAGGAGCAGGCCATACGGGAGGTGGTGCGGATGCAGGAGGACATCGGGCTGCGCTCCATTACCGACGGCGAGTACAACCGCACCTGGTGGCAGCGCGATTTCCTTTTGAAGCTCGACAACGTCACGCAGGCGCCGTCCCGGATCGCCGTGCGCTTTCACACCGCCGAAGGCGTGACGGAGCGCTCGCCGGCCTCGCTCACCGTCACCGGCAGGCTTGCCCGGCCGCGGCCCATCTTCGTGGATGACTTCGCGTTCCTGAAGTCGGTTGCCAAGGAGACGCCGAAGGTGACGGTGCCGTCCCCCACCGTGCTGCACTTCCGCGGCGGGCGGCAGGCGGTGGATGCGAAGGCGTATCCCGATATTGCGGAGTTCTATGCCGATCTCGCCGCCGTCTACCGCGCCGAAATCGCCGACCTCGCCGCCGCCGGCTGCCGCTATCTGCAGATCGACGAGGTCAACCTCGCCTACCTGTGCGATCCCAACCTGCGCAAGGAGGTGGCGGGCTTCGGCGAGGACCCGGACGCGCTGCCCGCCACCTACGCCAGGCTCCTCAACGAGGCCATCGCCGGACGGCCGAAGGACATGGTGGTGGCCATGCACCTGTGCCGCGGCAACTTCGCCGGCGCCTGGGTGGCGGAGGGCGGCTATGAGCCGGTTGCAGACCTGCTCTTCAACCGCATCGGCGTCGACGCCTATTTCCTGGAATACGACAGCCCGCGCGCCGGCGGCTTCGAGCCGCTGCGCTTCCTGCCCAAGGGCAAGACCGCGGTGCTCGGCCTCGTCACCACCAAGACCCCAAAGCTGGAGTCGAAGGACGACCTCAAGCGCCGCATCGACGAGGCCGCCCGCTTCGCCCCCCTGGAGCAACTCGCCCTCAGCCCGCAGTGCGGCTTCTCCAGCGGCATCGGCGGCGAGACCATGACGCCGGACGACCAGGCGCGGAAGCTGGAGCTAGTGGTCGAGACCGCGCGCGAGGTGTGGGGCTGACACCGACAGGGAGGAGCGCCATGTCCGAGACCAGACGCTGGAAGAGGAGGCCCGAGGGCTCCACGTGGGGCGACTATGGGCCGGATGACCAGCTCGGGCGCATGAACGAGGTGACGCCGGAGAAGGTCAGGCAGGGCATCGCCGAGGTGAA
>DATMZP010000015.1:0-2904 GCA_035573595.1 Hyphomicrobiaceae bacterium | reverse complement strand
CGCGTTTCGCCACGGTCAGGGCCCAGGCCTACGCCCTCGCCGTGGAGAAGGGCATGCGCATCGTCCAGCTGCGCCACGAGGACATCGTGGCTTGGCGCGCCTGCAGCGCCTCCCTCCTGGAGACGTATATGGAGCGCGCCGGGGCGCTGGGCTCCAGGCTGTTTGCCGCCTACGGCAGGCTCCGCACCCACCCCTGCTGCAACGAGGCGCCCGAGGACATGACCACCTTCGTGCCGCAGTAGGGCGGGCGCGCGCCCGACGGTCAGAACGCGTACTCGGTGAACAGCGGCGCGACGCTGCGGCCCCAGCCGCCGGCATAGCGGGCGAGCATCTCCTGGGCGGGGCTCAGCCCTTCGCGCAGGATCGCCTCGACGGGGTCCAGGAAGCGGGTCTCGTCTTTGCCGCGGGCGTCCTTGAGGGCGCGGCGGGCGAGGCCGGCGCGGGCGATCGCGAGCGTCTCACGCGCCACGTCGAGGACCTTGCGATTACGGAAGGGCGTGGCGAGGCCGGTGCGGGGTACAGCGTCGCGCAGGGCCTGGCGTTCCTCCGCGCTCCAGTCTTTGACCAGGTCCCAGGCGGCATCCAGCGCAGGACGGTCGTAGAGGAGGCCGGTCCAGAGCGCCGGCACCGCGCAGATGCGTCGCCAGCGGCCGCCGTCGGCGCCACGCATCTCCAGGAAGCGCTTCATGCGCACCTCGGGGAACAGCGTGGTGAGGTGGTCCGACCAGTCGTCGAGGGTCGGGCGCTCGCCCGGCAGCTGTGCCAGCTTGCCGGCCATGAAGTCGCGGAACGATGCGCCGGATGCGTCGATGTAGCGGCCGTCGCGGTACACGAAGTACATGGGCACATCGAGCGCATAGTCCGCATAGCGTTCGAAGCCCATGCCGGGCTCGAACGCGAAGGGGAGCATGCCGGTGCGGTCGGCGTCCGTATGGCGCCAGATCTCGCTGCGCAGAGACAGGAAGCCGTTGGGTCTGCCTTCCGTGAAGGGCGAGCAGGCGAAGATGGCGGTGGCGACCGGCTGCAGCGCCAGCGACACGCGTAGCTTCTGCACCATGTCGGCCTCGCTGCCGAAGTCGAGGTTCACCTGGATGGTGCAGGTCCGATACATCATGTCGAGGCCGCGGCGGCCGACCTTGGGCATGTAGGCCGTCATCACCCCGTAACGCTGCTTGGGCATGCGCGGCATCTCGGCCAAGGTCCAGTCGGGCGCGAAGCCGACGCCCAGAAAGCCGATGCCGAGCGGGGAGCCCACCTGCAGGCACTGGTCCAAGTGGGCCTGCGTCTCGGTCGCCACCTCGTGCACGCTGACGAGCGGCTCGCCCGACAGCTCGAACTGGCCGCCGGGCTCGAGCGAGACCGTGCCGCCGCGCTCTCCCTCGGGGCGTTTGAGCGCGATGATGGTGTCGCCTTCCTTGATAGGCACCCAGCCGAACCGGTCGATCATGCTCTGCATGAGCGCACGCACGCCCCTCTCGCCCTCGTAGGGCACCGGCTTGAGCGTGTCGGCGTGGAACAGGAATTTCTCGTGCTCGGTGCCGATGCGCCAGTCCTGCGGCGGCTTCGAGCCTGCCGCGATCCAGGCGACGAGATCGTCGCGCGAGCCCACCGGCTGGCTCGGCGCTGTGTCCTGACGGGTGGACATCGGGGGCGGTTGTCCTGGTCTCGCGGAGGGGGCCTTTCAGCGAAGCCTTGTTAGTTGAAAAGCTGCGCCGCACACAAGCCTTGTCGCCGCAGGGTAGTAGGTCGGTCCCCTGCGCGCCACAACGGCTAGCGCCAGTCCCCAAGCACGGCGTTCACAAGCGCCAGCGCGGCAACGGCGGCCGTATCGGCCCGTAGGATGCGCGGCCCCAGCGAGATGCGCGTGACGAATGGCTGCGATGAGAGAAGCTCACGCTCGCTCGGATCGAACCCGCCTTCCGGGCCGATCAGCACGGCGACGGGCCCGGGTGGGATGCGGGCCAACGCCGTGAAGGGGCACGACTCGGCGCTATCCTCGTCGCAGAAGACGATTGGACGGGCGGCCTCCCAGCCGGCGATGGCGCGCTCCAGCTTCTCGGGGGCGCGAACCTCCGGCAGGCGCAGGATGCCGCACTGCTCGGCTGCCTCGATGGCGTGGGCGCGCATGCGCTCCACGTTGACGCGCTCGGCGACGGTGCGGCGCGTCAGCACGGGCCGCAGCCGCGCCACGCCCATCTCGGTGGCCTTCTCGACCATGTAGTCGAGCCGGGCGCGCTTGAGCGGCGCGAACAGGTAGTCGATGTCGGGGCCGCCTTCCTGAGGCCGGACCTGCGCGCCCACCGTGAGGGCCGTGGTCCGCCGTCCGGCCTCGGCCAGCTCGGCGCGCCACTCGCCGTCGCGGCCGTTGAAGACGAGAATCGCGTCGCCGGCGTTGAGGCGCAGCACGTTGCGAAGATAGTTGGCCTGCGCCGGAGTGCAGGCGACCGTGCCGCCCTCGGCGAGGTCGGCCTCGACGAACAGGCGCTGGGCGTGGAAATCGTAGCGGCTCATGGCGCGGGAGATTACAGCGTGCCCGCAGGTCGGGTCGAGCGGTCGCGAGGACTCGACACGCGCAGGCTCGAAAGCGTTGGGTCTGCGCTTCGTTGACCGAGCTACACCAGGCCCAGCATCAGCTCGATGTTCTGCACCGCCGCGCCGGAGGCGCCCTTGCCGAGGTTGTCGAGCCGCGCGACCAGAAGCGCCTGGCGGTATTTCTCGCTGGCGAAGACGTAGAGTTCGAGCCTGTTGGTCTCGTTCAGCGCTTCGGGCTCCAGCCGCTCGACCGCCTTGCCGTCCGCCGCGGCCGGCTCGACCCGCACAAGTCCGCCCGCGCCATAGTAGGACTCCAGCGCTTCCTCCAGATCGCGCGCGGAGGGCCGGCCCGGTAACACATCGAGGTGCAGC
>DATMZP010000014.1:0-2367 GCA_035573595.1 Hyphomicrobiaceae bacterium | reverse complement strand
CCCCAGCAGCAGAGCCCCCGTCAACGCGACTGCGGCACTCCATGCGACCGCGGCGCGGCGGCGCAACATACCAACGCTCAGCACTGTCTGCCCCCCGGCCCGCACCTAGGTCGGCCCTCAGCTAGCCGACTGCAACATGGCGGGGCAAGGGCAAACCGACGATTGCGGGCCCGGTTGCGGCCGGGTCGCTCCCGACTATCGCCTCGCGACCCGTCTGGGCTAATGTTGGGTGCCGTGAGACTGCAGAGTCTGCGAGGAAGAGGCGGCGCCCGTGGAAATCGCTGCAACCTCAACGGGATCGGCGCTGGCGCGCCGCGCCGCCGCCGAGCTGGAGGCGCTGCTGGCGCAGTCCATGCCTGCCGGGCTCTACCTGGTGGCGACGCCGATCGGCAACCTCAGCGACATCACGCTGCGGGCGCTCGCCACGCTGGCGCGGGCCGATACAATCTACTGCGAGGACACCCGCCACAGCGGCACGCTGCTGGCCCACTACGCCATCGCGCGCCCCACGCGCCCCTACCACGAGCACAACGCCCAACGCGAACGGCCGCGCATCCTGGCGGAGCTGGCCGCCGGCAGGGCGGTGGCGCTGATCAGCGACGCCGGCACGCCGCTGGTCTCTGACCCCGGCTACAAGCTGGTGCGTGAGGCGGTGGCCGCCGGACACCGGGTGGTGAGCCTGCCGGGGCCGAGTGCGGCCCTGGCGGGGCTCACCAGCGCCGGGCTGGCCACCGATACCTTCCTGTTCGCGGGCTTCCTGCCGCCCAAGCAGGCAGCCCGGCGCGCGCGCCTCGCCCGGCTGCAGGAGGTGCCATCCACGCTGGTGCTGTTCGAGGCGCCGTCGCGGCTGGCCGACAGCCTCAAGGACATTGCCGAGGTCCTGGGCCGGCGCGATGCAGCGGTGGCCCGCGAGCTGACCAAGCTGCACGAGGAGGTGCGCCGCGGCACGCCGGCCGAGCTCGCCACGTGGGCGGTGGAGGCGGCGCCGAGGGGGGAGGTGGTGGTGCTGGTTGGGCCTCCGCTTCCACAGGCCGTTACCGACGAGGCCATTGCCGCGAAATTGACACCGATGCTCTCTGTGATGAGTCTCAGCGATGCTGCAAAAACGGCGGCCGACGATCTGGGCGTGGCGAAGGCGCGCGTGTACGATATCGGCATCGCTCTGAAGCGGCGTTCCGAGGGGTAGCGGAGGCGCGCATGGCTCACGTGACCTTGACCGGCAGCTTGCGCCAGTACACGGGCGGCATTGCCGAAATGGAGATCGAGGTGGCGAGCGTGCGCCACCTGCTCGCTCGTCTTGGCGCGGACTTCCCGGCGCTGGCCCCGCACCTGGAGCAGGGGCTGGCGGTGGCCATCGACGGCCAGATCTATCAGGACGCGCTGCTGCAGGAGATCGGCGCCGGGAGCGAGGTGCACATCCTGCCGCAGATCGCGGGAGGGTGAGCCCGGTGGCCGGCCGTCTCGCTGCGAAAGCCCTCGCGCTCCTCGCTGTCATCGTGCTGGCGGCGGGCGGCAGCGCGTCCGCCCTGGCCCAGGCGGCGGTGGACCTGCGGCTGGTTCTCGCCGTCGATGTCTCGGGCAGCGTGAGCGACGAGCGCTTCAAGCTGCAGAAGCAGGGCTACGCCGAGGCCTTCCGCAACTGGCGGGTGCTGGAGGCGATCCGGTCCGGCCCGGCGCAGGCGATCGCCGTGACCATGACGCAATGGACCGGGCCGGCCCAGCAGGCGCAGGTCGTGCCCTGGATGGTAATCACCGACGAGGCCTCCATGACGGCCTTCGCGGAGGCGGTGGAGCGCACCACGCGCCAGCTCTACGGCGGAGGCACCTCGATCAGCGGCGCCATCGATCACGCCATGGCGCTGTTCCCCGGCAGCGGCGCCCAGGGCGGCCGGCAGGTGATCGACGTGTCCGGCGACGGCGCCAACAACCGCGGCCGCCCCGCGGCCGAGGCGCGCGACGATGCCATCCGCGACGGCGCCACCATCAACGGGCTGCCGATCATGGCGCTGGAGCCGGGCCTCGACCAGTATTACCAGAACAACGTCATAGGCGGCCCCAACGCCTTCATGATCGTGGCCGAGACCTACGAGACCTTCGCCGAGGCGGTGCTCAAGAAGCTCGTCACAGAGATTGCCGTCATGGAGGAGGGGCTGCGAGGGCACGCCTCGATCGAGTAGGGCGCTGGTTGCGGCCAAAAAAGAACGCTGAAGGGAGGCCCCCATGCGGGTGCGCGATTTTCTTGGAGTTTCGACGGTGGTCAAAGCCTTCGTGTCTGCGGCCGTCTGGGCGGCTGTCTGGCCGGCGGCGGCGCGGGCCGAGGACTATCCCTCGCGGGCAGTCACGGTGGTGGTGCCGTTCGCCGCGGGC
>DATMZP010000013.1:0-3631 GCA_035573595.1 Hyphomicrobiaceae bacterium | reverse complement strand
TCACGGTGCCCGAGCCCACCGACGCCGCCGCTCTCATGCCCGACGAGCTGCCGCTCGACGCAGGCGACGACGGGACCGACGGGGAGTAAGGCTCCCCAGCCAGGCTGCCATTCCGGGCGAGCCTTAAAGTTGACAAATCCGGTAAACTTGGTGTCAGACCTGGGGGCTGACGCCGTTGCACGGGCGCGGCGTCGAAACCAACGCTGGGAGCATGCTAGGATCCGAAATGAAGCGAGGAGCGGGCCGCACGGTGCCCTCCCCCGTCGCGCCGGAGGCGCGCCGCAAGAATGTGGGGGAGGGACAGGGTGGGGGGGAATCCCCTACCTCAAAGCTCGTGGTTCCCCCCACCCCTAGCCCCTCCCCACAAGGGGGAGGGGAATCCGCTCGCGAAGGCGGAAACCGCGTCATCCGCAGATGCCTGTAGCCCCGCACAAGCAGCCCTCCCGCCGAGGCGTGCGTGCGGCGGCGACCATCGCCGCGCGGCTCACGTTCGAGCGGGTCGAGCGCCGCTACGGCAGCTTCGAGGCCCTCAAGGGGTTCTCGCTCGACATCGCGCCGGCCGAGGTGGTGTGCCTCCTGGGGCCCTCGGGCAGCGGCAAGACCACGCTGCTCCGCATCGCCTCCGGCATCGAGAAGCCCACCGACGGGCGGGTGCTCATCAACGGCCTGGAGGTGGCGGGGCCCGAGCGGTTCGTGCCGCCCGAGCGGCGCAATGTCGGCCTCATGTTCCAGGACTTCGCGCTCTTCCCCCACCTCAGCATCCGCGACAACGTCGCCTTCGGGCTGAAATCTCTGGGGCGCGAGGTGGCCGCCGGCGAGGCTCTGGCGGCGCTCGCCCGCGTCGGCCTCGAACGCTACGCCGGCGCCTACCCGCACATCCTCTCCGGCGGCGAGCAGCAGCGCGTGGCCCTGGCCCGCGCCCTCCTGCCCCGGCCGGCCGTAATGCTGATGGACGAGCCATTCTCCGGCCTCGACGTCCAGCTGCGGGAGCGCCTGCAGGAGGAGACGCTGGCGCTCCTGCGGGAAACGCGTGCCACCAGCCTGATCGTCACCCACGCCCCGGCCGAGGCCATCCGCATGGGCGACCGCATCGCCGTCATGCACGGCGGGCGCGTCATCCAGGCGGGCAAGGCCGAGGAGCTCTACCGCAACCCGGCCGACCTGTTCGTGGCGCGGCTGTTCTCCGAGATCAACGAGGTCCCCTGGGCGGTGGAGGGCACCGCGCTGCGCACCCCGATCGGCACCTTCGTGGTCCCCGATCTTGCCGACGGCGACCGCGCGGTCTTGTGTATCCGCCGCCGCGCCATCCGGCTGCAGCCGGCCGGGCAGGGCCTGCCGGGCCGGGTGCTGCGGGTCAAGTTCCTGGGCGACCAAGCCGTGCTTGAGGTCGCCGCCCAGGGCTTCGAGCGCCCGCTCACCACCCTCGTGCACGAGGGCGCCGAGCCGCTGCCGGGAGCCGAGGTCGGCCTAGCGGTCGATCCCGAAAGCGTGTTGGTGTTTCCCGAGCGCTCTGCGACAGAGGCGTAACGGCGCGCATCGTCTTGGCGCAGCTCGGAAAATCTTGAATCCGCGCGGATTTGCCTAAGTAATAGGATGGGCGACCAATCCTTGCCCGCCGGCCCCGTTCTGCGATAGGGTTGGAGACGAGCAAAGGCAGCGCAGGCTGCTGCAAAGGGAGCGACAGATTATGGGAAGCATGAGCGTCTGGCATTGGCTCATTTTCCTGGCGGTCGCGCTTCTGCTGTTCGGCGGCAGCGGCAAGATCTCCTCGATCATGGGCGACGTGGCCAAGGGCATCAAAAGCTTCAAGAAGGGCATGAGCGAGGACGACACGGCGGCGACCCCGGCCGCGGACCCCTTCAAGAAGGATGAGCCCAAGGCCCTTGACAGCACCGCACAGCCGGCCGCCCAGAGCCAGCCGGCCGCGCAGGTCAACAAGGTGGGCTGACGTTCGACCCCCGACGCGGGGTCGTCGATCCATGCCAGGGTCCCCCGGCCGTGGCCGCGTGGGCCTTTAAGCGTTGATGGTAGCGATGTTCGACATCACCTCCAGCAAGCTGTTCCTGCTCGCTATCGTGGCGCTGCTCGTCATCGGCCCGAAGGACTTCCCCATTCTGTTGCGCACCATCGGCAAGTACATGGGCATCATCCGCGGGCACGCCAGGGAGTTCCGCGCGCAGTTCGACGAGGCCATGCGCGATTCGGAGCTGACCCAGCTCAAGCAGGACATGGAAAAGATGGCCCGGGAGACCGAGGCCTCGCTCAACGACACGAGCCAGTCCGTGCAGCAGACCTTGGACGAGGCGCGCCAAAGCGTCGAGAAGAGCGTGGAGAGCAGCGTGACCGACCCGCTGGCACCCGCCTCCGCCGAGCCAACGCCCGGCGCCCAGCTGGGCGAGCCGGCGGCCCCGCAGTCTGCGGACGCTGGAGCCCCCCCTGACGCCCCCGCTGAAGCCCCGGGCTCTGCCGAGCCTCCGCCGGTCGCGCCGGCGGCAGGCGATGCGCCGGCGCCGACCACTGCGGCGCAGACAGCTCCCCCTGAGCCTGTGGCCCAGCCCGCCGTCGAGCGTACCGGAGCCTGAGGCATGACGGCAACGCAGGACCCGGCCGACACGGCACAGCCCGAGGGTTTGGACGAGATCGAGGCGTCGAAGGCGCCTCTGATGGACCATCTCATCGAGCTGCGCCAGCGCCTGATCTACGCGCTGCTGGGCGTGGCCGTCGGGTTCTTCGTCTGCTTCTTCTTCTCCACCCGCATCTATACCATCCTGGTGTGGCCCTACCTCTGGGCGCAGGGCGGGGAGAGGGTGAACATGATCTTCACCGGCCCGCACGAGTTCTTCTTCACCAAGCTCAAGCTGGCGCTGTTCGGGGCGGTGTTCCTGGCGTTCCCGATCATCGCCCACCAGATCTACAGGTTCGTGGCACCGGGCCTCTACAAGAACGAGCGGGCGGCGTTCCGCCCCTATCTCGTCGCCACCTTCCTGCTGTTCATCCTGGGCGCGCTGGTGGTCTATTTCATCGTCATGCCGCTGGCGATGAAGTTCTTCCTGTCCACGCAGATCACCGAGGGGCCGGTCGAGGTACAGCTGCAGGCCAGGGTGAGCGAGTACCTGTCGCTGATCATGACGCTGATCCTGGGCTTCGGCATCATGTTCCAGCTGCCCGTGGTGCTGACGCTGCTGGCGAGAGCCGGCATCATCGGCGGGGCGCAACTGCGCCAGCTCCGCCGCTACGCCATCGTCGCCATCACCGGGCTGGCCGCCGTTCTGTCCCCGCCCGATCCGTTCAGCATGGTCGCCATGGCGCTCCCCACCCTCCTGCTCTACGAGGGCGCCATCCTGGCCGTGGACCGCGTGGAGCGTGCCCGCCTCGCCCGCGAGGCCGCCGCGCAGACGCCAGCGGGGTAAGTTGCAGGGTAGCATCGAGGAGAGGCGCGGTGGCTTGGGGTCCGACTGGGACCGACGCTCCGTTTCCTCTCCCCGCCCATCGGTAGGGTCGGGGACTGGCGCGCCGGTTTAGGTCGAAGTTCGTGTTCCCTGTTGTCTCGCTCTTTCGTCTGCGAGTGTCACAGCATCTCGACCATGCCACGTTTCCAGTCCCCGCCACGTCGAACGCAGCGTGCGGATTT
>DATMZP010000012.1:0-6103 GCA_035573595.1 Hyphomicrobiaceae bacterium | reverse complement strand
ATCTCGTCGGGGGTGACGAATCGCTCCCATTGGTGCGTGCCGACGGGCAGCCAGCGCAGCACGTATTCCGCCCCGACAATTGCCAGCAGATAGGCCTTGAGGGTGCGATTGATGGTGAGAGCAGCATCAGGCCGCCCGGCCGCACCAGGCCGGCGCAGGTCTTCAAGAACGCCCCAGGGTCGGGCACGTGCTCCACCACCTCCAGGCACGCCACCGCGTCGAAGGAGCAGCCCTTCGCGGCCAGATCCTCCACCCGAGCCGTCCTGTAGTCGATGGCGAGCCCCTGGCTGGCGGCGTGGCGGCGCGCCGCCTCGACATTGTCGAGCCCCGGATCGATGCCCGTCACGCGGGCGCCCAAGCGGCAGAGGGGCTCGCACACCAGGCCGCCGCCGCAGCCGATATCCAGGATCGAGAGCTCGTCGAGCGGCCGCGAAGCGCCCTGCGGCCGCCCGAAGTGCCGCATCAGCGCGTCGCGCAGGAACGTCATGCGCGCCGGACCGATCAGGTGCAGGGTGCGGAACTTGCCGTTGCTGTCCCACCATTCGGCGGCGCAGCGGGTGAACCGCTCGATCTCGGCCGGATCGAGGGTATCGGCCGGCCCCCCGGAGGGCATCTCGGGGGCCATCCGCGTGGCCGTCTCGGCTGCCGTCTGCATCTCGCTGTCGCCGTGTCGCCGTCCCGCCTCGCGATGTTAACGCCGGGGCAGGGATTTTCCGCCAAGCCGCAAGTTTCGCGGGGCTATGGTGTTGCGGCGCCACACCCTACTGGCTATGAGTACGCCGCCGCAAGCGGGGCTTTCGGGCGCCGCGGCGGCAACGGGTCCTTGCCTCAATTCGGCCGCGAGCGGGTTGGATGTCCTTCGTCGTCATGAAATTCGGCGGCACGTCGCTCGCCGACCTGGAGCGCATCCGCAATGTGGCGTGTCACGTCAAGCGCGAGGTCGATGCGGGCAACAAGGTGGCCGTCGTCGTCTCCGCCATGGCCGGGGTCACCAACCAGCTGGTGGCCTGGGTGCGTGAGGCAGCGCCCCTGCACGACGCGCGCGAGTACGACTCGGTGGTCGCCACCGGCGAGCAGGTGACGGCGGGTCTCTTGGCCATCGTGCTGCAGTCGCTCGGCATTCCGGCGCGGTCCTGGCAGGGCTGGCAGATCCCCATCGTCACCGATAACGCGCACGGCGCGGCCCGCATCAAGGAGATTCCCGGCACGCGGGTGCGAGAGCGGCTGGAGCAGGGCGAGGTAGCCGTCATCACCGGCTTCCAGGGCATCGAGCCGGAGCGCAACCGCGTCTCCACCCTGGGCCGCGGCGGCTCCGACACCAGCGCCGTCGCCCTGGCTGCCGCAGTGAAGGCGGATTTGTGCGACATCTACACCGACGTGGACGGGGTCTACACCGCCGACCCGCGCATCGTTCCGAAGGCGAGCCGCTTGCGCAAGGTCTCCTATGAGGAGATGCTGGAGATGGCCTCACTGGGCTCCAAGGTGCTGCAGACGCGCTCGGTCGAGCTGGCCATGGTGCACAGAATGCCAGTGCGCGTCCTGTCGAGCTTTGTCGCCCCGGAGGCGCTGGAGCCTGTGAAGGCCGGCACCTGGGACGGTGCCGGCACCATCATGTGCGACGAGGACGAGATCGTGGAGCAGAGGGTCGTCAGCGGGATTGCCTACGCCAAGGACGAGGCGAAGATCACGCTCCTCAAGATTGCCGATAAGCCCGGCGTGGCCGCCAGCATCTTCGGCCCGCTGGCCGAGGCCAGCATCAATGTCGACATGATCGTGCAAAATCTCTCTGCCGACGGCAAGTTCACCGATATCACCTTTACCGTGCAGGAGGCGGAGCTGCCGCGCGCGCTCAACGTGCTCAAGTCCGTGCAGAAGCAGCTCGGCGCCTTCGACATCAAGAGCTCCAGCGAGGTGTCCAAGGTTTCCGTAATCGGGATCGGCATGCGCAGCCATGCGGGCGTCGCCGCGCAGATGTTCAAGGCTCTGGGCGAGAAGGGCATAAACATCCTTGCCATCTCCACCTCGGAGATCAAGATCAGCGTGTTGATCGACGCGGCCTACGCCGAGCTGGCGGTGCGTACCCTGCACAGTCTGTACGAGCTGGGCAAAGACTGATTTCATGGCTCCCGCGCGGACTGCCTCCGCCGGCCGGGCCGGCAGACAGCCGCGGCCGGCCAAGTGTATCAGCCCGGGGCGACGGCCGCCCCGGGGCACGAGTCTCGACGCAGCGAGAAGCGTGGAAGCGACGGCGTTGTACGATGCAGAACAAGGGTGGGGACGGACGGATGCCTCCCAACGAGCCGGCGCTGCGCGTCATCATGCGCCGACTGCGGGAGATCATGGCCGAGCCGTCCGCGTCGGGGCAGGACCGGCTCGACAGAATCGTGAAGGTGATCGCCGGCCTGATGGTGGCCGAGGTCTGCTCCATCTATCTAAAGCGCCAGGACGGCTCGCTTGAGCTGTTCGCCACCGAAGGCCTGAACCAGAGCGCCGTCCACAAGACGCTGCTAAAGCGCGGCGAGGGCCTCGTCGGGCGCTGCGTCGTCACCGGCGAGCCCATCAACGAGCCCGACGCCCAGAAGCACGCGGCCTTCTCCTACCGGCCGGAGACCGGCGAGGAGACCTACCACTCGTTCCTGGCAGTCCCGATCGTACGCGGCGGCGAGATCCTTGGCGTCCTCACCATCCAGAACAAGACGCACCGCGCGTACTCCGACGAGGACGTGGAGGTGCTGCAGACGACGGCGATGGTGCTGGCCGAGCATCTGGTGACCGGCGCGGTCGCCGGGGTCAACACCGGCGCCGAGTTCAGCCGCGCCGTCGCCCACGTTGTGCGCGGCCAGCCGCTCACCGAGGGCTTGGCGCTCGGCCATGTGGTGCTGCACGACGCCCGCGTGGTGGTCACAGAGATGCAGGCCAAGGACCCGGACGAGGAGCTGCGCCGCCTCGATACGGCCATCGCCGAGCTGCAGGCCTCCATCAAGGAGCTCCTGGAGCAGGACGACCTCGGCGCCTCCGGCGAGCACCGCGAGGTGCTGGAGGTCCACCGAATGTTTGCCCACGACCGCGGCTGGGTCCGGCGCATCCAAGAGGCGATCGGGCGCGGAATGACCGCCGAGGCGGCGGTCGAGCGCGTGCAGAACGACACCCGCGCGCGCATGCTGCGTCAGACCGACACCTACTGGCGCGAGCGGCTCAAGGACCTGGAGGCGCTCTCCGACCGGCTGCTGCGGGTGCTGTCCGGCAGCCACCGCGAGCCGGGCGGGGTGGCCGACCTGCCGCACAATGCGGTGCTGGTTGCGCGCAGCATGGGCCCGACCGACCTTCTCGACTATGACCGCCGCAACCTGCGCGGCCTGGTGCTGGAGGACTCGGGCAAGCAGAGCCACGTCGCCATCGTGGCGCGGGCGCTCGGCATCGCCGCCGTCGGCGACGCCCGCGGGGTGATGGAGCGGGTGGACCAGGGCAACCCCATCATCGTCGACGCCGACAGCGGCGAGGTGCACATCCGCCCACCGCCGGGCGTCGTCACCGCCTATCGCGACAAGGCCCGCTTCCGCGCCCGGCGCCAGCGCAAGTACCGCGCCCTGCGCGACGCGCCGGCGGTCACCGAGGACGGCCGGCGCATCGAGTTGCACATCAATGCCGGCCTGGAAATGGATGTGCCGCACCTCGCCGAGGCGGGCGCCGATGGCATCGGCCTGTTCCGCACCGAGCTGCAGTTCATGATCTCCTCGACGCTGCCGCGCCAGGAGCGCCAGACGCAGATGTACCGGGCGGTCCTGGAGAGCGCCGGCGGCAAGCCCGTGGTGTTCCGCACGCTCGACGTGGGTGGCGACAAGATGCTGCCCTACCTGCGCCAGCCGACGGAGGAGAACCCGGCGCTCGGCTGGCGCGCCATCCGGCTCTCGCTGGACCGTCCGGGGCTCTTGCGCACCCAGGTGCGGGCGCTGCTCAGGGCCGCCGCCGGCCAGGAGCTGCGGCTGCTGCTGCCGATGGTCACCACGGTGGGCGAGGTGGATGCGGCACGCGGGCTGGTGGAGCGGGAGGCCGATGTCCTGCAGCGGCGCGGCATCGCCGCGCCGTCGGCCGTGCGGCTCGGCGCCATGATCGAGGTGCCGTCACTGCTCTACGAGCTCGACGCGCTGATGCCGCGGGTCGATTTCGTCTCGGTGGGCAGCAACGACCTCATGCAGTATTTCTTCGCCGCCGACCGCAACAACACGCTGGTGGCCGACCGGTACGACGCGCTGTCGGTGGCCCCGCTCAGGGCGCTCGGCGCCATCGCCGAGGCGGCCAGGCGGCACGACCGCCCCCTCAGCCTGTGCGGCGAAATGGCCGGACGGCCGCTCGAGGCCATGACCCTGATCGGCCTGGGGTACCGGTCCATCTCCATGTCACCGGCGTCCATCGGCCCGGTCAAGTCCATGGTGCTGAGCCTCGATACCAGGGCGCTCGAGCGCTGGCTCGACGAGCACATGCGGGCGGGCGGCGGCAGCCTGCGGGAGGGCCTGCAGCGGTTCGCGGAGGAGCAGGGGGTGGAAATCTAGGGACGTCCGGGCCCTGGCCTCGCTCCCGCCGCAGATGACTGTTTTGACGGGGGCTGCGAGTTTGGTAAACAGACCCATCAGGGGAAGCGTTTGCGTTTGTCATGCGCATGAGGCAGCCGGGGGCAGGGCCGCGAAATCTCCCCTCGCAGGGGCCGTCTGTGCGTGCCCAGGCCAATGGCACGGCGAATGGCCGGATCCCGCCTCTGCCGCCCCCGGGCGCCCCACCCGGCGCACCCGGGCGCGATGCTCAGATCGGACAGATTTTCTGCAACATGCGCGCCACCCTGCAGGCGTCGCGCGAGACCATTGCCCGACGTCTGGCGACCACGCCGGGCGTGATCGAGGACCTCGAGAACGGCTCGGTGGCCGCGCTGCCGCACTGGCGCGAGACCGTGCGCATCGTCCGCACCTATTGCGAGCTTCTGCGGCTCAACCCCGATCCGCTGCTGTGGCGCATCGACCAGCTGCTGCGCAGCGGCGCTGCGGCGCCGGGCGCCGACGAGGCGCCGACCCGCCCCGCCGGCCCTCCACCGCTCGCCCTGCGCAAGCCGCACTCGCGCGAGCCGCTTGTCCGGGAGCGCAGCAGCGGCGTCGGCCGGCTGCTCCTGATCGCCATGCCGCCCGTGCTGTTGGCAGCCGCGGCCAGTTTGGCGATCGTGGTGCCTGGCCCTATCTACAAGACCATTACCCTGCTCCCGCCCTCCGTCGCCGAGCCGACCCGCGCGGGTCTCGACCTGCTCGTGCTATATTCGGCGCCGCGCCGCGACGGTCTCAAGTGGATCGACGTGGGCGATCCGAGGCTCCGCAAGGTTGACAAGCTGCGGACCAGGCAGCGATAGCCTCAAAGTCTGCCCGCGCGCGCCCACTCTTCGCGCCGCTCCTTCTCAACGCCCGACCAGGCACGTGTGCCGATGAATGCCCTGCCGCTCGAAAAGCTCGACAAGCTGGTGCAACGCTGGGAGGAACTCCAGGCGGAGCTGAACCACGGCGCCTCGCCCGCGAGCTACGCCCAGCTCACCAAGGAGTTCGCCGAGCTCAACCCGGTGGTGGAAAGCATCCTCTCCCTGCGCAAGCTGGAGCACGAGCGGCGCGACCTCACGGACCTGATGCGCGACCCGTCCGCCGAGGCGGGCCTCAAGGAGCTGGCCGAGGAGGAGCTGCAGCTCGTCGATCTGCGCCTCGACGAGGCGCGCGACAAGCTGCGCATGCTGCTCCTGCCCAAGGACGCCGCCGACGAGAAGAGCGCCATCCTGGAGGTGCGCGCCGGCACCGGTGGCGACGAGGCGGCCCTGTTCGCGGCCGACCTGTTCCGCATGTACACCCGCTACGCCGAGCAGCACGGCTGGAAGACCGAGATCATCTCCGTGTCGGAGAACGACCTCGGCGGCTACAAGGAGATCGTGGCCTCCATCTCCGGCCGCGGCGTGTTCGCAAGGCTCAAGTTCGAATCGGGCGTGCACCGCGTGCAGCGCATCCCTGTCACCGAGGCGGGCGGGCGCATCCACACCTCGGCGGCCACCGTGGCGGTGCTGCCGGAGGCCGAGGACATCGAC
>DATMZP010000011.1:0-3039 GCA_035573595.1 Hyphomicrobiaceae bacterium | reverse complement strand
AGGCGCTGGGCGGGTTCATGATCAGCGAGCCGCTGCCCGAGATCAGCCACTTGTTGTTCGAGCTGTCGTCCCACGCCGGTGCATCCGGCGGGAGGAACTGCGCGAGCCTGGCCATGAACTCCAGGGCCTGGCGCACCTTGTCCGACTTGACGGTGATATCGCCCTTCTCGTTCACGAGCATGGCGCCGTGCGCATGGAAGACGGCGCCGGTCGTATCGACGGAGTCGGACGTGGTGCCGAGGCCGATGCCGAACCCCTTGCCGCCCTTGTGGCAGGCCTCGGCCGCCTTGAGGAACGTTTCGAGCGTCCAATTCTCGGCCTTCGGCTGGCTGCCGGCCGGATACATGGCCTGCACGTCGATGCCGGCCAGCGACTTCATCAGGTCGATGCGCGAGCACGGCCCCTTGATCTGGCTGCCCACCGTCGCCGGCACAACCCGCCATGTGCCCTTGATCTTGCCCAGGTACTCGACGGTGCCGTTGACCTTGCCGTGCTCCTTGATGAGGTCGTTCATCACGTCGTCGACCGGCTCGAGCTGCTCGGCGTGCGCCTGCGGCTCCCAGGTCGGGAACGCCAGGATGTCGTGGCCCGATTTGGCCTGGGCCTCGGCAGCGATGGTGATGAGGTTCTTCTGGCCCTGGGAGGGAATGTAGTCGATCTGGACCTCGACGCCTTCCTTGGCGCCCCATTCCTCGGTGAGCGCCTGCGTCACCTTGTTGGCGCCGGGCACCCAGTGGTCCCAGAACCCGATGGAGATCTTGCCGGCTGCGTTGGCGGTGCGCACGAACGGCGCCGCGATCATGGTCGCCGATGCCGCCGCCGTGGTGGCCATGAAGCGCCTGCGGGTGATTCTCTTTCGTGTCATCTGCGTCTCCTCCTTTGCGGGGCGGGCCGTACAGGACCCGGCGCGCGCCTGAAGAAATTCTCACCGATGCGCACCCCTGGAGCGTGTCGGGGCGTTCTGCTTGTTGGAAAGGCCGTCCGCCTTCCGAAATCTGCTCCGCTGCCGGTCCTCCTGCTATTCGACCTTCGTCCGCATCCCGCGTACGGCCCGGCGCGGCCGGGCGGTTGCAACTGTTGACGGCGTTGCCCTCGCGTTGCCTCTGCGCTCGACATGTCGATTGGCTGCCCGGCCGGCCGACTGGCGGTCGCCCTGGCCGATGGGAGCTTCGCCGAAGTCCCGCGCGAAGCGCTCCTGCGAGCGGTCGAGATGCTCGGCCATGGCGGCCCGTGCCGCCGGCGGGTCGTGGGCGGCGATGGCATCGCGGACGACCTTATGCTCGGCGTGCGCCGCTCGCCACGTGGCCGGGTTCTCCATGTGCTGGGCGAGTCGCTGGAAATAGGGGTGGATGCGCTGGTCGAAAAGGTCGCCGACGCAGCGTTCGAGCACGGCATTGCCGTGCACCGCGGCCACGCCGATATGGAACCCGCGGTCGAGGGCGATCCACGCCTCCAGCGACGACCGCATGGCCTCCGCGTCGGCCAGCGCGGCGTCGAGCCGGGCGATGTCCTCAGGCTTCGCGACCCTGGCCGCCGCCTCGGCCACGGCGCTCTCGATGACGGCGCGGGCGCCGATCACGTCGAAAGGGCCCGCGATCGGGTCCGGAACCGGGGCTGCGGACGCCCGGTGGGGCTCGATGACGTGGATGCCAGAGCCAACCTTGATCCTGAGGCGGCCCTCCACCTCCAGCGCGATCAGGGCCTCGCGCACAGTGGGGCGCGACACGCCAAGCTTCTCGGCAAGGTCGCGCTCGGTGGGCAGCCGGCTGCCCACGGGAAATTCGCCGTCGTCGATGAGCTGGCGCAGCTGATCGGCGATCAGGCGATACAGTCGTCGCGGTGCGAGAACCTCGAGCGGCAAGCTCGTGCTCCTTTGCGCTTCTCTCCCGGAATGTAACGCTTGCTCGCGTCTTTTTGGTCTGACCATTTGACCAACGCCCGACCGGACCTGTCAAGCCGAGAAGGCGTCTGTCGCGTGAGCAGCCGCTCGCAGACATCGCTGGCCGCCTGGTGCAAGGAGCAGGCGGCGGCCTGGAGGCGCGTTTTCGTGGCCATCGATCGAGTCCCCCGTGGATAACCGGCCCGCTATCCTTTAGTGCGCCAGCTCGCCGCCCGCTTCTCGGCGAACGACGCCAGACCCTCCGCGGCCTCCTCGGAGCGGCGTTTGGCGGCGTGGCTCCGCACCAGCGCGTCGAAGGTGGCGCGATCGAAGCCGCCGCAGGAGCTTGCCAGGATGCAGGCCTTGGTCTCGGCCATGGCCTGCGGGCCGTTCTCCAGCAGCTTCCCCACCATCGCCTCACCGGCGGCGGCGAGGTCGCCTGGCCGCACCACCATGTGCACCAGGCCGATGCGGTGCGCCTTGGCGGCGCCGAACCGCTCGCCGGTCAGGGCGTAGCGCCGCAGCTGCCGCGCGGAAATCGCATCGCTGAGCTGCGGGACGATGATGGCCGCCGTCAGCCCCCACCGCACCTCGGAGATGGAGAACATGGCGTCCTCGGCGGCAAGGACCACATCGCAGGCGGCGATCATGCCGGTGCCGCCGCCGAAGCAGCCGCCCTGCACCAGGGCCACCGTGGGGACCGGCAGCCGGTTCAGGCCGTCCACCGCCTCCGCCGTGGCGCGGCTGATGCGCTCGTTCTCCCCGGCCGAGCCGCGGCTCACCATCCGGATCCATTTGAGATCAGCCCCGGCCTGGAAATGCCGGCCGTTGCCCTTGAGCAACACAGCCCGCAATTCCGGCCGCCCGCTCATCTCGCTCAGGGCGGCAGTAAGCCCTTGAATGAGCGCCTCGTCGTAGGCATTGCCGACCTCCGGCCGGTTGAGCGTGATGCGGGCAACGCCCCGCGGGTCCATCTCGGCGATAACGGGGCTGGCAGCGTCGGCCATCGGGTTTTGCTCCGTTCTTGGCGGGGAAACGCACCGAATGCCTGCCGTCGGCGCAGGCCCCGAGCTTGGGGCAGGCGACGGCATGGGGTGCCTGGCACTGTAGCACGGCGCAGCGCCGGCCAGCGCCCAAGGGCAGGCCCAGGGTAGGTCAAG
>DATMZP010000010.1:0-3510 GCA_035573595.1 Hyphomicrobiaceae bacterium | reverse complement strand
GTCTCGTCCGGGGTGGCCCAGGGGAGCGGGTTGTGGCCCCATTCGCCACAGATGCCCAGCGGGCCGTCGATCGGCTCGCCGTGGACCACCAGCCCGCCGCCGCAGCCGGTGCCGAGGATGACGCCAAAGACGGTCGGCGCGCCGGCCCCGGCTCCGTCCACCGCCTCGGACAGCGCGAAGCAGTTGGCGTCGTTGGCGAGCCGGACAGGTCGCCCGAGCCGCGCCTCGAGATCGCGGCCGAGCGGGCGCCCGTTGAGCCAGGCCGAGTTGGCGTTCTGCACGAGGCCGTCGACGGGCGACAGCGAGCCCGGCATGCCAATGCCGATGCTGCCGCGTCCGCCGCTCCCGGTCTCAAGCCGGACGACCATCTCGGCGATGGCCTCCATGGTGGCGGCATAGTCGTGGCGCGGGGCCGGCATGCGGTGCTCCGCCACCGCGGCGCCGTCCGGCCCCAGCGCCACGCCGGCGATCTTGGTTCCCCCGAGGTCGATGCCCAGTCTGAGCACTGCGCAGTTTCGCCAATTGCCTGATGGTGGAGCCTCTCCAGGTCCGGCGCCGCTGCGCAGCCGGACGTTGGAGCTACGGTATCGGACCGAGAGCATCTGACACCGTGTGGGGCATCTTAAACAGTTGGTTAGGCATTCTGAAGCAGACTGCGCTCCGGGCTCCCGCAGAATCGGTGCAACACCGTGGCGGGTGCGTAACGCGGGCTCGCCGGACGCATGACCTATTTTGAAAGCGATAGCGCCTATCGCGACCGCCAGACCGAGCGGCGCCGTATGCCCAAGACCGTGATGATCGTGGAGGACAATGAGCTCAACATGAAGCTCTTCCACGACCTCCTGGCGGCGCACGGCTACCGTACACTGCAGTCGCGCACCGGCATGGAGGCGCTGAGGCTCGCTCGTGAGCAGCGGCCCGATCTCATCCTTATGGACATCCAGCTGCCGGAGGTGTCAGGCCTTGAGGTCACCAAGTGGCTCAAGGACGATGAGGAGCTCGCCGACATCCCGGTGATCGCCGTCACCGCCTTCGCCATGAAGGGTGACGAGGAGCGCATCCGCCGCGGCGGCTGCGAGGCCTACATCTCCAAGCCCATCTCGATTGCCACCTTCCTCGACGCCGTCCGCCGCCATCTCGGCGAGGTGTAGGGTGGTGGGGCCCGCAGGGCCGTAACCCATCGTGGCCTGCGATTCAACCATTCCTGAATCAGCTATTCTGCAAGTCGATTCAAAGCCTTGGCACGCTCCAACGCAATCCATCCAGCGCGCCGCGTCCTGGCCATCCAGTCGGCAGGCGCAGGGGCCGCCGCAGGATTAGTTTGTAAGTCCTTGGAATACTAACAGAGTATTGCCAACCTGCCGGCAATCTGCTTTTGTTCAGAGGCAATACCTGCGCGGGAGGAGGGACAACCGCATCTGCAGCGGCGGTGCTGCGAGCGCCGCAGTTCACGAAAAACGCGAATCCTCACGGAATTTTCAGGTCCGCCGCATCTCCTGATGCCGTGAGGTGATGACCGGTTCCTGTCGGCTAGGAGTGGCCTCCTCTTGAAAGGCCGCGCGGGGGTCGGTCAATCGCCAGGTCGGCGACCAACGCCCTCTTTGGTCCATGACTTGGCAGGCCGGTGCTGGGGCTGCTCGGACTTCTACCCCGCTGCCGAAGTCAGTCTTGGCGCCGGCCTTCTCCCTTCAACGGACATCCTTTGAAAAAGGCGACCCTATCCGGCGCCAGTAACGGCTGTGCGCTTCAACGGCCCTTCATCCGCACAAATCGCCGGGTCGGCGCCGCTCCCGAAGCCATCCCGCCAGCAGCGCGGGCCGGCCCGGGTCTTGGGCTGGAGAGGCGCAGTTCGGATAAACCGCGGTTACTTGATCTTGGTTTCCTTGAAAACCACGTGCTTGCGCGCAATCGGATCGTATTTGCGGAAGCTGATCTTGTCGGTCGCGGTGCGGGGGTTCTTCTTGGTGACGTAGAAGAACCCGGTGCCAGCCGAGCTGAGCAGCTTGATCTTTTGAATGGTTGGTTTCGCCATGGGCCGCCCGTTCTGATCGGGAATTTCGAGTGGGCCGCACTCTAGCCACCCGCCCTCACGAGTCAAGCCGTGTGTCGGGCCGCGTGTCGGTGTGCGCCTCTGGGTGCGGCTCGGGACCGATGAGGTCGCGATGGAAGTTTCCGTTGCGGCGGTGATAGAACGGCACGGGCACATCGGATTTGTGCAGCGCGCCTGCGGCAATGCGCTCGCCCAGGTCCTCCAGCACCACGCGCGTGATGTTGGGCAGGTCCAGGGTGCGCGCCTGCTCGATGGAGTGCCATTCGAGGTCTGACAGCTCGCCGTCGGTGGCCACCCGATGCACGATCGCGTCGGCGGCGACGCAGAAGAAGCGCGTATCGTAACGCCGTGGCCGGCCCGGCGGCGTGATGGCTCGGGCGAAGAAGGTCAGCTGCGCCAGCGCCGGCCTGTAGCCGTGGGAGAAGAACCTCTGCCACGCCTCAGCCTTTGGCCGGGAAGCGGGCGCGCCCGGCACGCCGATCAGCAGGCCCGCCTCCTCGAAGGTTTCGCGCACGGCCGCCAGCGCGAGCGCCCGCGCCCGCGCCGGGCTGCGGTTGCCCTTCATGTCCACCATCAGCCTCTCGATGTTCCCGTGCGCGAGATCGTGCTCGACCGCAATCAGCCGATCGGAGGGATCGACGCGCCCGCCGGGGAACACGTAGCGGCCCGGCAGGAAGGCGAGATCGCTGCGCCGCCGCCCGAGCAGCACGCGCGGCTCGCCGCTGGTGGTATCGACAATGATCAAGGTGGCGGCGTCACGCGGCCGCAGCACTTTGCGGGACGTGGCGTCGCTCAGCGCATCGGTCATTGGAAGACTCAAACGTCGGGTATGTGCAAGACGGGTCTAGCCGCCGCACGGGCCGCGTCAAGCCCCTGCGAGGACCCTCGCGAGAGCATGGCGGCCGGTTGCGGAGCAGGGCTGGAGCAGGGCTGCGGTGCGCGAGGGCCGTGGGGCTCAGCGCCCCCCTCCGCGCCGGCGCATGAAGCGCCGGCGCCCGCCTGAGGTGCCGGTCCGCTTGCCGCCGCCCGGCGTGCCGGGCGAGAGCATCTCGAAGCGCAGCGCGCCGGCGCTGGGCACCGCCTCGACGAGGCGCACGCGTACGGTGTCGCCCAGGCGGTAGACGTCGCCGGTGCGGTCGCCGACGAGGGCGTGGGCGGTCTCGTCGTGGCGGTAGTAGTCGTTCAAGGTGGCCGCCGGCACGAAGCCGTCGGCGCCCGTGTCGTCCAGGCGCACGAACAGGCCCACGCGGGTGGCCCCGGAGATGCGGGCGCCGAACTCGGCGCCAACCCGCTCGGCGAGGTAGCCGGCGATGAGGCGGTCGGTGGTCTCGCGCTCCGCGGACATGGCGCGGCGCTCGGCGTCGGATATGTGCTGGGCGATGTCCTTGAGCTCACCGGCCTCCGTATCGGTCAGGCCGCCGGCGCCAAGGCCGAGGGCGCGGATGAGCGAGCGGTGCACG
>DATMZP010000009.1:0-2622 GCA_035573595.1 Hyphomicrobiaceae bacterium | reverse complement strand
GCTGGGCGTTGACCAGGATGGCGAGGGCCTGCCGGTAAGTGTCCTCGCGCAAGTGCCAGCCCGCGGTCCAGGCGAGCTTGCGGTAGCTCGCGACCGAGCAGGCATCAGCCATGCGGGTCAGGCCGAGGTTGGTGGCATCGGCCAGCACGGCGGTGAGCACGACGCGCGGGTCGTCGACGGGCAAGCCGGTGTGCAGGTGAGTGAAGGCGCGACTGAACCCGGTCCAGCGGTCCACCTCTGCGAGCACGCCGGTGATGCGGGCGTTGGGCAGCATGCCGTAGAGCCGCTCGGCGAGGTCCTCGGCCGCTTCGGGTGTGATCGCCTTAAGCGGGCTGACCTTCAGCTCATCGCTCTTGATCCGCACATCCTCCAGTTCGTCTGCCATGGCCTTGGCGTTCACCTCGGCCAGGCGCCGCTCAAGCAGAGCGCGGCGCTCGGCCAGATACTCTTCGGCTGTCGCGGGCACGGCGACCGGCAGGGGCCCGGCCTCGCGCATGGCGGCGAACCGGGCGGGTGGGATGAGCTGGTCCTCGACGGCCCGCCACTGCCGGCTGCCTTCGACCCAGATGTCGCCGGCGCGCAGCCGGTCGCGCAACGCGAGCAAGGTGGCCGCCTCCCAGGTGCGGCGCTCCGCGCTTCCCGCGCCCAGCACCGCCTCGCGCCAGGAAGACCGGAGAAAGCCGGTCGGCAAGCTTTGTGGCCATTGGCGCTGGCCGCTGCCGTATGCGCCCCGTAGCACTTCGACTGCGCGCAGCGTGGCGGAGGCGGCCGACCCGGCGCGAAAGGTGAACGCGTCGAGGAACAAGGGGCCGAGCCGGTGCAATACGGGCCAGGCCCGCGCGGCCAGCGCCGACAGGTCTGCCTTGTCCGGCCGCGCGAGGCGCTCGGCCTCGGCGACGCGCGCCGCCAGCTTGTCCCAACCCACGGCGGCGGCGACCGCTTCGTCCAGGTCGACGCCGCCCGCCTTGGCCTCGATCAGCGCGGCGCCCAGTTTGGCGAACAGGCGCACCTTGTCGTTGATCACGCGGGCCTTGCGCAGCAGTGCATCTTCCTCGCGCACCTCGGCACGGCGGAACATGCGGCCCACGGCGCGATCGAACAGGGCCACGCCGTCATCGGTCAGCCGTATCATGGTGTCGAGCACGGTGGCGATGAGGGTGGCGCGCCGGCGGAGCGACGAGAGGGCCCGCAGATGCTGGGCGGTGAACCGCCCGCCCTCGCGGGCAAGCTTGCGCAGACGCTCGGGATGCACGCCCTCGGCACAGGCGGGGTCAAGACCAACGGCGCGCAAGACGCCGATCTGCTCGATGATGCGGGCCAGGGCGCGGTGGCCCGGTGCACCGGGCGGCTGACGGGCCCAGGCGAGCATGCTCAGCGGTGTACCCTCCTTGGGCCGGAGCAGCGCGTCCAGTGCCTCGGCCTGGGCCGGGGTCAGGCCACGGGTGAGTTGGTGGGCAACGTGCCGTTCGGCCAGCACCAAGGTGGCCGCGACGAGGTGCTCGATGATGAATGGACCGGGCGCGATGACGCGCCGTCGGCGCAGTTCCTCCATGAGAGCCAGCGCAATGGCCGGGGCCCCCGTGGTGGCCAGCGCCACTGGCAGCAACCAGGCCAGGATCTCGCGCCGTTGCGGCAAGCCCAGCTCGGTGAAGCCGAACGCTTCGCGCAGGGCGTCGAGTTGCTCGTAGCGGGTCTGGAACCGGGCGGCATAGCTGGCCAGCGCCTCCGGCTCCGCGCCGAGTTGGGCGACGACAAAGCGCAGTGCCTCGGCCGGGATCAGTTCGCCCGGCCGCAGCAGACGACCGGGGTAGCGCAGGGCGCAAAGCTGCAGCGCGAAGCCGAGTTGGTTGTGCCCGCCCCGGCGGCGGTCCACCGCGGCGAGGTCGGCCCGGTCCAGGGTCCAGTGCCGCACCAAGTCGGCTTCCGTGGTGGGCAGGGCGAGCAGGCTCTCCAGTTGCGCCTCGGTGAGCGCGCGGCGTCTCGGCATGGCAGGATGTCCCAGATAGACTACAGTCTGCGTGCTACGGTCTAGGGGTGAGCCGGAACAGAGACTTACGAACTGTCGGGCGGAGGGGGTCCAATTGGGACAGCATCAGCCGCAGCGCGCCGCGCTCTACTGCCGGGTGTCCACCACGGACCAGTCCTGCGCGCGTCAAGAGCGAGATCTGGTCGCCTTCGCCCAGCGCGCCGGCTACGCGGTGGTTGGCACCTACAAGGAGACCGCCTCAGGCGTGAAGCTGGACCGGGCCAAGCGTAAGCACGTGCTGGCCCTCGCACAGCGGCACGAGATCGACGCCGTGCTGGTGACCGAGCTGTCGCGCTGGGGCCGCAGCACGACCGACCTGCTGGCCACGCTCAAGGAGCTGGAGGCTCGACGTGTGTCGCTCGTCGCGCTCAACGGGATGGCGTTCGACCTCTCGACCCCGCACGGCCGTATGATGGCGACGGTCCTGGCCGGCCTCGCCGAGTTCGAGCGCGAGCTGACCCAGGAGCGTATCCGCTCCGGCATCGCGGCGGCCAGGGCCCGCGGCAAGCAGCTGGGCCGTCAGCCCGGGCAGCGGCCGAAGTCGGACCGCCTCGCACCCAGAGTGCTGGCCCTCGTGGCTCAGGGCCGCAGCTACC
>DATMZP010000008.1:0-9137 GCA_035573595.1 Hyphomicrobiaceae bacterium | reverse complement strand
GGCCGCGGCGGGCTGGCTGCCGTGGCCCAACGGCTCGCGCGGCGGCTCACGCCGTCCTCCGAGAACCTGGACGTGCTGAGGGGGCTCAGGCCCTACATCTGGCCGGCGGACCGGCCGGACCTCAAGGCCACCGTGGCGCTCTCGCTGGCGCTGATGCTGCTGGCCAAGCTCGTCACCGTGGCCATGCCGTTTACCTTCAAGTGGGCGACCGACGCGCTGGTGGCGGCCAGCTCGTCAGTAAATGCGGGCGGCAGCACCGCCCGGGACACGGCCCTGCCCTGGCTTGTCGGCGCGCCGGTAGCAGCCATCGCCCTTTACGGGCTGGTGCGCGTGGCCATGTCGCTGCTGGTGCAGGCGCGCGAGGGCATGTTCGCCAAGGTCGCGATGCACGCGGTGCGCACGCTGGCGCGCTCCACCTTCGAGCACATGCACCTGCTGTCGCTACGCTTCCACCTGGAACGCAAGACCGGCGGACTGACGCGCGTGCTGGAGCGCGGCCGGCTCGGCATCGAGAGCATCTCGCGCATGGTGCTGATGACGTTCCTGCCCACCATCGTCGAGTTCGCGCTGGTGCTCGCCGTGTGCGCCTACGAGTTCGACTGGCGCTACGTGAGCGTCGTCTCGGGCATGATCGTGCTGTACCTGTGGTTCACGGTGCGCGCCACCGACTGGCGCATCGGCATCCGCCGCACCATGAACGAGAGCGACAGCGACGCCAACACCAAAGCCATCGACAGCCTGCTCAACTACGAGACCGTGAAGTACTTCGGTGCCGAGGAGCGCGAGGCCAGGCGCTACGACCAGTCCATGGCCGCCTTCGAGCGCGCTAGCGTCAAGTCGTACACCTCGCTCGCCATGCTGAACGCCGGTCAGGCCGTCATCTTCACCGCCGCCCTGACGTTCTGCATGGCGATGGCCGGACTCGACGTGATGGCCGGCCGGACCAGCGTCGGCCAGTTCGTCATGGTCAATGCCCTGCTTTTGCAGCTCTTCATTCCGCTCAACTTCATGGGCATGGTCTATCGCGAGATCAAGCAGTCGCTCACCGACATCGAGCGGATGATGGACGTGCTGGCCGTACCCCCGGAGGTGGCGGACCCAGCCGGCGCGCCCGATCTCGCCATCGCCGGCGGCACCATCCGCTTCGAGAACGTCGGCTTCGCCTACGAGCCGGAGCGGACCATCCTCGATGGGCTCTCCTTCGAGGTGCCGGCCGGCAAGGCGGTGGCCATCGTCGGCCCGTCCGGAGCCGGCAAGTCCACGGTCTCGCGCATCCTGCTCCGCTTCTACGACGTGGCCGGCGGCCGGGTCACCATCGACGGCCAGGACATCCGCGACGTGGCGCAGAAGTCGCTCAGGGCGGCCATCGGCGTGGTGCCGCAGGACACGGTGCTGTTCAACGACACCATCCTCTACAACATCCGCTACGGCCGGCCCGGCGCCACCGACGCCGAGGTGAAGGAGGCGGCGCGGCTCGCCCAGATCGACGGCTTCATCCGGGCACTGCCGGAGGGCTACGCCACCATGGTCGGCGAGCGGGGCCTCAAGCTCTCGGGCGGCGAGAAGCAGCGGGTCGCCATCGCCCGCACCATCCTCAAGGCGCCGCCGATCCTGATCCTGGACGAGGCGACCAGCGCGCTCGACAGCCACACCGAGCGGGAGATCCAGGATGCCCTCGACGAGGTCGCCCGCAACCGCACCACCCTGGTGATCGCCCACCGGCTCTCCACCATCGTCGCCGCCGACAATATCCTGGTGCTGGACGCCGGCCGCCTGGTTGAGCAGGGTACCCACGCCGAGCTGCTGGCCAAGGGCGGGCTCTACGCCGGCCTCTGGAACCGCCAGCGCCAGGCCGAGAAGGCGCGCGAGGAGCTGGCCAACGCCCTGGCCCAGGAGGGCGAGCGCATCCAGGGCGGCCGCCTGATTGCAGGTCTGACGCTGCCGCCGCCCGCGGCGCAGGGCGAGCCGGAATCCGAGCCGGAGTCGGAGCCGGTGCAGCCCGTTTCATGAGGCACCGCAAGAGGCGGCGCGGCGCAGACTCGAGCGCCACAAAATAAAACCCGCCGCGGCTGGAACATGCCGCGACGGGTCATTCTTGGACAGGTGCCCGCACCTAAGATCGTAGGGCGACGAATAACGACGGTCCCCATCCCTCCCTTAAAACCGTCGATGAAAGCCAGCACAAGATAGCCCACATAGATGTCAGGCGCAGTCACCTGGACGACACTAGATACATAAATTCTGCGACGTGATGTCCCATCTCTTCTGGGGTGCCTGCCCGAGGTGCGGAGCCGGTCCAGCGGGCACGGAGCCGCCCTCCGAAGGTGTCGCGCCGGCTGGATCGGTACGGAGACAACCCATTCTAAGGCAATGGAAATGCCTTGATCTGCACGGTCCCGACATCAGCGGTTGCGGAGCCTTGCCGACATGAACGAGACGGACGGTGACATCCGCCAGCCACGGCGGTTGGAGGCAGCCCGCAGCGCGGCGCAAAGCGGCGCCCGGCGGGCGTGGGACGCCGCCAGGCTCGCCGGCCAGGCGCTCTGGGCCTTCTGGCAGGTGGCGCGGCCCATCCTGCGCTGGACCGCCCAGATCGTCCTGGCGCTCCTGATTCTCCTGGAGGAGTGGGGCTGGCAGCCGCTGGCCGACCTCCTGGGACGGCTGGCGCGCTGGCGCCCGTGGGCGCGGGCCGAGACCGCCATCGCCCGGCTGCCGCCCTACGCCGCGCTGGTGGCGTTCGCGCTGCCCACGCTGTTGCTTCTGCCCCTCAAGTTCCTGGCCGTGTTCCTGATCGCCAAGGGCCAGCTGATGCTGGCGGGCCTCCTGTTCGCCGCCGCCAAGGTGGGCGCCACCGCTCTGGTGGCGCGCCTCTTCATGCTGACCCGCCCGGCGCTGATGCAGATCGGCTGGTTCGCCTGGGCCTACGAACGCTTCATTCCGTGGAAGGACGCCCTGGAGGACTACGTGCGCTCCTCCTACGTCTGGCGCGTGGGGCGGGTGTGGAAGGAGCGCGCGAAGCGCGCCGCGGCGGCGCAGTGGCGGATGTGGGCCCCGGCAATGCCGCGGCTGCGGGAGATCGCACGGCTGGTTGGTGCGCGCCTCGCGGGCGTGATGCGGCGGCTCGCAATCGAAATCAGGGCACGGTGGACGGAATTGCACAGGTAGATGACAGAACGGCACCGTCGGAACTCCTTGTTGGCCACAATCCTGCGTCCAAGACGCTCTCCCGGCCGCCAGATCGCAGACCCGAGCAGTGGGAAAGTCGCGGCAGTATCCCAGCATCAGACGCCCAAGCAATTGAGTTACGACGCAATCTCCGCCCACCTCCCAGCGTGGCTGGCGCGCTACAGCCAACCGTTGAGTCGTCCGCTATCGTATGTCCTTCAGACTTCAACTGCATATCGTTTGGCGTTGAGTGGCTTCCATGCTTCTTTCGATGAGATTGTCGTCTGTTATGTGCGCCTGCCTATGGGCCGCGCACGCTAAAAGGCCTTGGTACGCGCCTCTTGCACTTGCGACCCTCTTGGCAGGTTGCCAGGTGCACCCGCTCCCGTCGGGAGAGAACGACAAGATTTTTCCTGTTTACGAGATTATTCACCGAATTCAGTGCGAAGCGGCGGTTACGGTGAGAGCGCTTTATCTGGAGCGTAATTTTCCCGCAAAAGCCAAGAACCTTAAAGAGTTCGACACCACAACGGATGAGCGGATCAATACCCTAAAGGCCAAAATAAAGCCGCTCGAAACAAGCGATTTCGGAACTCGCAGGGAAGAGCTTGCCGATGCCTACGCTGCACTTGAGTTGCAGCTCCTCCAGATCAAGCAGGCGCGTGCCCGAATAGCAGCATCGTCGCAGGCCACGGAAGAGAAGGATTCCGCGAACGCGGCACTAGATGCAGAGAACGGGCGAATTGCCAGGCAGATCGCCAACTATACTGCGGCCTCGAAGGCACTGGACGACAAACCCGGCGCAGAGAAGGAAATGGACGACTTGAGGAAGGAGCGGCGAAAGAAATTCGGGGACCTTATAGACTTTAACAATAATAGCGCGGTTTTTCAGTTCGAGTTCGAAGTCACGGAAGACAATAACGCAACATCGACCGGGTCGTTCATTTGGCCCGTTGTGCTCGGAGGCTTGCCGGGTTCGTTCACGATGGGCTACGATGTTGGCGACAAGAGGCAGCGCCAAGCCAAGCGGACAGTGAAGCTTGCCTCCACATTCGACGAGCTAGCTCTCTCCTATGAAAATTCCGGGAACGGCCATAACAATGGCGACAGCCACAGGTTGGATTGCCGTAACGCCAGCTTGCCGGCACCAGACCCGCTACCCAGGACATATCCAATAACCGGCAATATAGGTTTGGATGGTGTTTTTCGCGAATACATCGAGATGCTCAAGAGCGGAAAGTTCAAGTCTGGCGGCGAATCGTATATGGACAAGATTCAGTTTACAACGACCGTCAATGGCGGCCTAAAGCCAGCGATTGATCTCGCACGCAAGCCAGGACCCACCATCAAAGCGTCGGCAGATATCAACGCCAGCAGGAAAGACCTTCACATACTTAGTGTGTTTCTCACCCCGCCGGACGGTAGCGACAAGGCTGGAGACAAGGCTGGCGGCGCGCAGGAGCTGGCGATCACGCGCATGCCCGCGGTTCGAATCCGTGGCGACATCGTGCGGCTGCCGCCCTTGAACTAACAGTCTTCTTACCTTAGCTGGTGGTAATGGCTTAGGCCAATTTGCGAGAGGTCTGTCATGTGGAGGCGGTGGCTGCAGCTTGCACTCTCCCTGCCCCTGTGGGCGTTATTGTTGGGTGCGGATTCGGCAAAAGCGAAATTTTTCAACCCGGTAGCGGCTGGCGCTGCAGATTGCTTCGCCGCGGGCCCATGCATACGGGTTGCCGACGAGGATGAGCTCTTGACCAAGCTCCGAGCGGCGCGCCCGAAGGAGTCGCCTCCGACTTCAGCGACGGATAGCGAGACCTCGAAGCGGCAAGACGAACGAGTGCGCATCAAGGAGCGGGCGATCAAGCGCTTTGAATATGAAGACCAACGGCTAAAGCTCGATCAGATCGAAAGGCGGCTCGGCGAGCCCAGCAAGTAGTCAAGGTGACAACCGCCCTTCGCTCGCACCCCATCAATCCAGCACGTAGCTCACCATCCCGTCCGCCAGCTTCGGCTCGAACCAGGTGGACTTCGGCGGCATGATGCCGCCGGCGTCGGCCACCGCCATCACGTCCTCGATCTGGGTGGGATAGAGCGAGAAGGCCACCGCCATCTCGCCCGCATCCACCCGCCGCGCCAGCTCCGGTAGGCCGCGCCCGCCGCCTACGAAGTCGATGCGTTTGTCGGTGCGCTGGTCGGCGATGCCGAGGATCGGCTCGATCAGGTTGGCGGCCAGCAGCGATACGGGCAGCCGGCCCACCGCGTCGGCCTCCGGCGCCAGCTCCGGCTTGAGCTTCAGGACGTGCCAGCCGCCGGCCAGGTACATGCCGAACTCGCGCGGCCCCGCGGGCCGCACCGGCGAGGCCGAAGGCGACACCGCAAAGCGCTCGCCGATCTCGCGCAGCAGCGCCTCGGGCGTGCGGCCGGCAAGATCCCGCACCACGCGATTGTAGTCGAGGATGGTCATGGAGTGATGCGGGAAGATCACCGACAGGAAATAGCGGTGCGAGGCCTCGCCGCGCGCCCTGGCGCCACCGCGCGCCTCGGATACCCGCGCCGCCGCCGCCGAGCGGTGGTGCCCGTCGGCGATGTAGACCGCGGGCAGCGCCTCGAAGGCGTAGGTCAGCTCCTCGATCGGGCCAGCATCGGCAATCACCCACAGCTCGTGCGTCACGTCGTCGGCGGCGGTGACGGCCACGTCGGGGTCGCGCTCGGTGGCGCGCTTGAGCAGGGTGTCGATCTCCGGCGCATGCGGGTAGGCCATCATCACCGGCCCGGTCTGGGCGTTGAGCGCCTCGATCTGGCGCACGCGGTCGGTCTCCTTCACCGGCGTGGTCAGCTCATGCCGGCGGACGCGGCCGTTCTCGTAGCCGGCCAGGGCGGCGACGCAGGCAAGCCCGGTCTGGCGGCGGCCCTGCCAGGACGTGCGGTAGGCGTAGAAGTGGGGCCGGGAGTCGCGCTGCAGCACGCGCTCGGCGATCATGCGCTCCAGGTTCTCCGCCGCCTTGGCATAGACGGCGTCGCTGAACGGGTCCGTCCCCTCGGGCAGGTCGATCTCGGCCTTGGAGACGTGCAGGAAGCTCCACGGCCTGCCCCTGGTGCGCTGACGCGCCTCCGCGCTCGTCAGCACGTCGTAGGGCGGCGCCAGCACGTCGCGCGCGCGTGCCGGCACAGGGCGCAGGGCGCGAAACGGCTTGATGAGCGTCAATTGCCCCTCCTTCGATATCCTTGGTTGGACTCCCTTTAGGGGGACTGGACAGCCGGCGCAATGCCCAGTTCGGGGGATGCGCAGGCTCCGGCGCCCCCCGGATCGGCACCGCCAGGCGAGACTTGGGCGAGACTGGGCAAAGCAACCGTTTCCGTCGTCCACCCCCACCCCAGCTTACGCAATCCCGTTGATCGCGCGCCAGACCTTCATCGGCGTCAGCGGCATGTCGATATGGGCGACGCCGTACTCGGCCAGGGCGTCGAGCACCGCGTTGACGATGGCGGCCGGCGCGCCGCAGCAGCCGGCCTCGCCGGCGCCCTTCACGCCCAGCGGGTTGCGCGCTGTGGGAGCGCTCTCGTCGTACTCGACCACCATTGCCGGCACGTTGTCGGCCCGCGGCAGGCAGTAGTCCATGAGCGAGCCGGTGAGCGGCTGGCCGGTATCGGGGTCGTAGACCACCTCCTCCAGCAGCGCCTGGCCGAGACCCTGCACGACCCCGCCCATCACCTGGCCGTCGGCCAGCAGCGGATTGATGATCGTGCCGAAGTCGTCCACCGCCCAGATGCCCACCACGGCCACCACGCCCGTCTCCGGGTCCACCTCCACCTCCGCCGCGTGGCAGCCGTTAGGGATGGTGATGGCCGCGCGCTCGTACACCGCCGTGGCGTCGAGCGCACCCGCCGCCATCCCGGGCGGCAGCCGGCTCGCATCCTGAGCCGCTGCCGCCACCTCGGCGAACGTCAGAGACTGCCCGGTCTCGATGTCGTTGAAGCGACCCCCATCGTGCCCTGCGGCGGCGTGCTCGATGTCCTCGATGCGGGAGTTCAGCAAGTGTGCGGCGATGGCGCGGCCCTTGGCGACGATCTCCTCGGCCGCCTTCAGCACCGCGCTGCCCCCCACCTCCATGCTGCGCGACCCGCCGTGGCCCCCGCCGGTCCTGGTGGCGGCCGTATCGGCCTGCCGGAAGGCGATCGCATCGAGCGGCAGGCCCAGCCGGCCCGCGAGAATCTGCGCAAGCGACGTCTCGTGCCCCATGCCGGTCGAATGGCTCCCGACGGCCAGCGTCACGCGCCCGTCGGCGGCGAACGTCACCTTGGCCTCCTCCTTCGGCGCGCCGCCGGTCGTCTCCAGGTAGGGGGCCACGGCGATGCCGCGGCGCATGCCCCGCGCCCTGGCCTCGGCGGCGCGCTTAGGGAAGCCGGCGTAGTCGGCCAGCTCCAGGGTGCGCTCCAGCAGGCCCGCGAAGTTCCCCGCATCGATCGACAGCCCCATGGGCGTCGTCCAGGGCAGCGCGCCCCGCGGGATCAGATTCCTGCGCCGCAGCTCCACGCGGTCGAAGCCCAGCGTACGCGCGGCATGCTCGACGATGCGCTCCACATGGAAGGTGGCCTCGGGGCGCCCGGCGCCGCGATAGGGGTCGGTCTGCGCCGTGTTGGTGAAGGCGGTGCGCGCCACATAGAGCAGCGCCGGGAAGGCGTAGGGCCCGCCCTGGGTGCGCGCCGTCCCCATGGTCGGCGTGAACGGCCCCATGGTGCCGCACCAGGCGCCGAGGTTGCCCACGGTCTCGACCTTGAGCGCCAGAAAGGTGCCGTCGCTCCCCAGCGCCAGCGACACGGTGGACACCTGATCGCGTCCGTGGGCGTCGGCCAGGAAAGCCTCGGAGCGCGTGCCGACCCATTTCACCGGCCGGCCCAGCTGCCGCGCGGCGTACAGCACCAGCGCCTGCTCGGGATAGACGCAGTTCTTGGCACCGAAGCCGCCGCCCACGTCGGGCGCGACGTGGCGCACCTTGGCCGTGGGGATGTTCAGGATCTGCTGGGCGATGATCTCGCGGTTGGCGTGGATGTTCTGCGAGGCGTTCCAGAGCGTGTACGTATCGCTGGCAGTGTCGTAGGCCGCCAGCACGCCGCGCGGCTCCATCGGCGTGCCGGCGACGCGGTTGTTGGCGATATCGAGGCTGACCACATGGTCGGCCCTGGCGAAGGCCTCCTCCACCTGGGCGCGGTTGCCGAGCTCGAAGTCGAGGCAGAGATTGCCGGGCGCCTCGGCCCAGAGCTGCGGCGCCCCCTCGCCGAGCGCCGCGACCTGGTGCGCCACCGCCGGCAGCTCGGCGTAGTCCACCTCGATCAGCTCCAGCGCCGCCTCGGCCTCGGCCCTGGTCTCGGCCACGATGAGGGCCACCGGCTCGCCCACATGGTGCACCGTATCGACGGCCAGGCAGTGCCGCTTCGGCTCGTTGAAGGGCGATCCGTCCCGGCTGGTCCGCACCGTGGTCTTGGTCGGGACGACCCCGTGCCCCGCCGCCACCCACTCCTTCCCGGTCACGACCAGCAGCACACCGGGCGCCGACCGGGCCTGGCTCGCATCGATGCCGTCGATCCTGGCGTGCGCCCGGCTGGACCGCAGCACCGCGGCGTAGGCCTGGCAGCCGATGCTCACGTCGTCGATGAAGGTGCCGGAGCCGGTGACGAACCGCTGGTCCTCCAGTCGGCGCACCGACGCGCTCCTGTATCCCGTATCTCTCATGCGGCCGCGCGCCCCCCGTTGCGTCAGAAAAAAGCGGGGTGAGACTACACCGCCTTCCTGAACACGAGCGAGAGGTTGTTGGCGGGCATCTCCAGGATCAGGGGCTCGCCCAAGCCTTGCGCGGCGGCGAGAGCGGCGACGGCTTCGAGGTCGCGCACGCCCCACGCGGGATTCTGCGCCCGCAGGCCGGCATCGAAGGCCGCGTTACTGGGCGCAGTGTGCTGCCCGCCGCGCCTATAGG
>DATMZP010000007.1:0-2206 GCA_035573595.1 Hyphomicrobiaceae bacterium | reverse complement strand
CGTGATAGCCCGTTCGTCCCGGATCGACGACCTCCTCGACGGAGCCGCGGCGATGGGCGACGACGGGGGTGCCGCAGGCCATGGCCTCGATCATCACCAGGCCGAAGGGCTCCGGCCACTCGATAGGGAAGAGCAGCGCGCGGGCATCGCCCAGGAACCTGCTCTTGGCGCGGTCGTCGATCTCGCCCACGTAGTCGATGCCGGGCTGGCTGAGCAGCGGCTCGATCTCCGCGTGGAAATATTCCGTGTCCACCCGGTCCACCTTGGCCGCGATCTTGAGCGGTAAGCCGACGGCACGCGCGATCTCGATGGCCCGGTCCACGCGCTTCTCCGGCGCGATGCGGCCCAGGAACGCCAGATATCCGCCGCGGGCGTTGAAGCTCGACGTGAGGAGGTCGCGCGGCAGGCCGTGGGGAACGTTGCCGACGAAGGACACGTCGGGGACGGGTGCGCGCTGGGCGAGCGAGATGGAGACGAGGGGCATCTCCGGAAAGCCGGCGTAAAGCTTCTTGAGGTCCGGCAGGTCCTGGCGGCCGTGCAGCGTCGTTACCACCTTGTACGAAATCTCGCGGAACGCGGGAAAATGAAACTGATCGATATGGAAATGCAGAATGTCGAACTGCGATCCCTGGCTGTGCACTTTGTCAACAAGAAGCATATAATACGGAATAACGTCGCGGACCGTCGGATCGAGCCGCAGGGCCTGTTCGCAGGACGGCACGAGCCGGGCCGAGGTGACGGAATCGCCGCTGGCGAACAGCGTCACATCGTGGCCCTGCTCGACAAGCTCCTCGGCCAGATAGGAGACGATGCGTTCTGTCCCGCCATAGAGCCGAGGCGGCACACTTTCGATTGGAGGGGCGATGAGCGCAATCCGCATTTGGCTGGTCCGATGGTTTGCCGTGGGGGGAGGGGAAGCGATCCCGATCCCGGCCAGTAACGCTCGGGCTTCAAGGCAGGTTCCCCGAGGCGCGAGAGGCCCGCGTCGACGTTTGCGAGCGAGAAACCTTGAACGCAGCTGGCGGGTCCCGGCGCTATTTGGCTAACTGCGCTGCCGGCGTCATTGATCGATAAACAAAGCGTGAGGCGTGAAATAGCTGGACGTCACCGCGATCCAGCGGCGCCATCCCCGCCGACAGCGTCGGCGAGGTGCGACGGGCACACGGGTGGGCCACTCCGCAACCATATTAGCGGTGCGGCCGCCCGCCCCCGAACGAGCTTCGGCAGTCAGGCTTAGCGCGGCGTGGCGCTGCCGTCAGAGAAGCCCTGGAAGGCCATGTCGGGCGCCGACGTGTTGTGGCGCGAAGGAGAGGTGCGGCCGAGCCAGACGCGCGTCGCGGTGGCGCGCTTGAAGCCCATGATACCTTCCTCGCGCCAACCCTTCGCTCCGCTCTCGATCACCGCCACGCGGGCCACGTCGTTGTTGAACTCGGTGATGTACATGGAGCGCAGCGCGGCGAATGGCCGGTCGGCAATGGGGCGGTCGAAGGCCACCTCCAGTACGTGCCGGTTCTGGTCGGTTGCGGCCATCGTCACGGTCGCGGTGCCGCCGCGCACGAAGCTCAGGGTGAACGCGCGCGCCTTGGGGTCGAACGCCACGTCCTTCAGCTTGACGAGCGGGCGCTCATCCACCTCTACCGGTCCGATAAGGAACGACGAGCCGAACGCGGTGGGTGCGAGGCCCGCGGGCGCCCGCGGGCGCAGCCGCCAGTATCCGTCCTGGGGGTACAGCACCAGCACCTCCTCGCCGCCCATCGGCCGGCGCAGCCACACCTGCAGGAGATGGATGTCTCTCGCCACGCGGTCACCGACGCGCACCGTCGTGGTGGCCCGGCGCCAGAAGGCCGGGTAGGTCTGGCCGACCACCCAGAGATCGTATTCCTCGAAGAGGGTGGTGCGCTTGGGCAGCTCTGCCACCTGCGGCCTCGGATCGCCGGGCGCCGTGCAGCCGGTCCAGTCGGCCTCGAAGCTGTCGCGCTGCAGGGTGCCCATATAGGCCGGATGCACCGCCTCGATGCTGAACCGGCGCACCTCCCTGGACGCAAAGTTGACGGTGACGTTGTCCTTCTCGGCGCACAGCACCGGCTCGCTGGCGTTGGTCACCTCGACGGCGAGGGGTTCGGAGCTGGCGGGACGTGTCGCCGTCAGAAACAGCATCGCCGCAATAGCGCCGACCGACGCCACGAACGCCGCGCGGACTCCCCTC
>DATMZP010000006.1:0-3869 GCA_035573595.1 Hyphomicrobiaceae bacterium | reverse complement strand
GGCGATGATCTGGAACAGCGGGTGCCACTCGCCGGCCTTGCGGCGTACGGATACCGCGGCCTCCGGCACCACGTGGCCCTCGATCAGCACGTCGTGCGAGCCGGTGCCGCGCATGCCCAGCGTGCGCCAGGTGTCGAGCACCTTCACGTGCGGGGAATTCATCGGCACGCCGAAATGCAGCACCATAGGGCCTTCCGGCGTCTCAAGGACCGCGCCCGTCATGAAGAGGTTGCCGGCGGGCGCGCCGGAGGTGAACATCTTGCGCGCATCGATGCGGTAGCCACCCTCCACCTTCTCCGCCTTGCCGGATCCGGCGATCCAGTCCGACCCGCCGCTGGACAACAGGAGCAGCCGCTCGCCGGCGATGCGCTTGAGCAGCGGCTCCACCGGCGTGGCCTTCTGGTGGGTCCAGCGCCAGGCCGGGATCGCCACCTGGTGGGTGTGCATGGAGAAGGCAAGCGCGGTCGAGCCGCAGTGGCGGGCGAGCGTACGCAGCATGAGGGACAGCTCGTCCACGTCCGCTCCGCCGCCACCGAGCTCGGCCGGTACGCCCGCCTCCACCAGGCCGGATGACTTCAGCATCGCGAAGTTCTCGGCCACGAAGCGGTCCTCGTCGGCCGTCTCGGCGGCGCGGCGGGCGAAGATCGGGCCAAGCTCGCGGGCGATCTCGACGGCGCTCTTCCTGTCGTGACTGTCGCTCTTGATCGCTGCGGCAATGCTCATCGTTGGGGCCTCACTGGCATGGTCTGACGGATCGGTGCGCCCATCCTGGTCGGGATCGGCGTCCCGCCTCCAGTCTAGGAACTGTACCGACGGCAGGCCGGCCTCCTGACCGGCTTCCGTCAAATCACTGGCATGGAGCGCCTTTGCTGCAATCCACCGGACGGATGACAGGCAGACCGCTGACTTTGCCGCCCGGCTCGGGTACAATATCTGTACTATCGGTTTGCTCCCCGCGATGCGATGGCTCGCTCGCTTCGATTTCAGCAAGCGTAGGAGGATGCGTGCAGGACAAATTCGAGAGGTCCAGCTATGGCCAGTTCTGCCCCGTTGCCATGGCCGCGGAAATCGTGTGCTCGCGCTGGACCGCGCTGGTGCTGCGCGAGCTGCTCTGCGGCACCACCCGGTTCAACGACTTGAGGCGCGGCGTACCGCTGATGTCGCCGACGCTGCTGTCGAAGCGGCTCAAGGAGCTGGAGGAGACCGGAGTGATCGTCACCGTCCCGACCGGCCAGTCCGGCGTCGTCGAATACAAGCTGACAGAGGCCGGTGAGGACCTGCGCCCTGTGGTGATGTCCCTCGGCACCTGGGGCCAGCGCTGGATTGAGAAGTCGGTCTCGCTCAAGAACCTCGACCCGTCGCTGCTCATGTGGGACATGCGCCGCTGGCTCGACCCCACGCCGCTGCCGAAGCGGCGCTGCACCATTCAGTATCTCTTCCCCGACGTGCAGTCGGCCAAGCGCTCCTGGTGGCTGGTGGTGGACGAGCACGGCAAGGTCGACCTGTGCACCACCAACCCCGGTTTCGAGATCGACCTCTACGTCACCAGCCCGCTGCGCAGCATGACGGCGATCTGGATGGGGTTCACGACCGTCGCGGCCGAGGCCGAAGCCGGCCACCTCGAGCTGATTGGCGATGCGGAGATCGCCAAGTCGATGCAGCGATGGCTGGGTCTCAGCCCCTTCGCCAAGGAGAAGAGCCGCGTGGCGGCGTGACGACGCTGCCGATCAGGCCGCGATGGACGGGGACGGCGGCGCGCCGGCCGGCCCGCCGGACGGCGCGGCTCCGACGCGCTGCATCGCCTCCACATCGCGCGCTTTGCAGTGGCAGGCAAGATTTGCCTGTTCCATCGGGCACTTGCCCGTCCATTGGCGCCCGCTCTTGTGGTTGGCCAGTGCAGCCTCGAGCGGCAGGGGTGCGGTGAAGGCCTCCACGCCGCGCAGGTTGGGTGGCGCGTAGCGGCACGGCGGCCCCCTCTCCACCAGGGACTGGGGCCAGCCGAGGCGCTCGCTGACGCTCCAGTGCACCTGCTCGTTGAGGCGTACGGATTGGCGCCGCCGCCAGCCGAGCCAAGTCAGGAGGCGGGCTCGCAGGCCGGTGGACGGCTTGGGCAGGATCGACCGGTAGGGATTGATCCAGTTCCAGCGCGAGGAGGTGTAGAGCGTGCCGGCCGAGCACGGCCACACGTCCTCCCTGACGGTGAGGTCGTTGAACCGCAGCCCCGTCCGGTCGTGCACCTGCGCCAGCATCCAGGCGAGCGACAGGTCGGAGAGGCCGGAATTCTCGTAGCCGCCACCGACGTTGGCGTGGACGCCGGCGAACCACACCTGCTGGACATTGGGCGGCGACTCGACGGGCTGGTCCTGCGCCCGCGGCCTCAGGGTCCAGAACGTCGGCATGAACGGCCGGCGCCGCTCGTCGACGGCGATGGCGTGCAAGCCGACCTCAACGGTGCGCCCGAACTGGGTGTCGCGGAAGCCGCGCGTCCAGTAGGTGAACATGAAGGGGAGCGCACCGAGCCCGAAGCCGGACGGCACGCCGTAGGAGCCGACCGTGTCCCACACGCCCACGCACTTGATCGGCACGTTCTGCCAGTTGCCGTTGTCGTCGACGTTGCGGGCGAGATGAACGAACTCCTCGCGGATCTCGTCGATGGCCGCCTGCGCCTTGCGCCATTCCTCGGAGTCCCTGGGGGTGCCGCGCTTGGGCTGCAGCTTGGCGATCTGCTGGTAGCGGTTCCAGTGGTGCTCTGCGTGCTTGATATCGACGGGGATGCCGGCCGCGCCGATCACACCGGCGAGAGCGCGCGCCGTATAGGCGCCACGGGAGAAGCCGAACAGGTAGATCTCGTCGCCCGCCTCCCAGTTCAGCGCCAGAAACGTGAGGCCACGCTTGACGTTGCCCTTGAGGCCGTACCCGAACACGCCACCCAGGAACTGGTCGAGCCGGCCGCCGGTGCCCACGCCGGAGTTGTAGTAGGTGATCTGGGGGACGCCGTCATGGCTCACCGTCACCAGGTCGGCGAGCTTGACCACGTTGGTGAGCACCTTCGGATCGGTGAGCGCGCTCCAGGTCCCGTCGAAACAAAGTATCAACCGCTTCATGGAAATATCGCCTACATCATTGGCACCGCACGCGGCCAAGTCTGTTCACCAAGACGGTGGCGGCAAAGAGGCGACAGGCCGCGCCCCCCCAACAGCGGTGGCTAGCTGGCCACGGCAGTGCGGCTGGCGACGGTGAGATCGAAGGCGGCGGCCAACAGGGCCTTGGTGTAGGGCTCGCGGGGGGTCGCAAAGATCTGGGCGGAGGGGCCTTCCTCGACCACCTTTCCGCTCTTCATCACCACCACGTAGTTGGAGAGCGCCCGCACCACCTTCAAATCGTGGCTGATGAACAGGTAGGCGAGATGGTGGCGGCGCTGCAAGTCGCGCAACAGGTCCACGATCTGCGCCTGCACCGACATGTCGAGCGCGCTGGTGGGCTCGTCGAGCAGCACGAACTTGGGCTCCAGCACCATGGCGCGCGCGATGGCGATGCGCTGGCGCTGGCCGCCGGAGAACTCGTGCGGGTAGCGGTCCTGACCGGCTGGATCGAGCCCCACCTCCTGCAGCGCCCCGGCAACGCGGGCACGCCGCTCCTCGTAGCTCATGCCGGGGCTCTGAATGGTGAGCCCCTCCTCGATGATCTGGCTGACCGAGAGGCGCGGCGAGAGCGACCCGAACGGGTCCTGGAAGACGACCTGCATCTCCTTGCGCAGGGGGCGCATCTCGCGTGAGCCGAGGCCATCGATGCGCTTGCCGACGTAGGCGATCGGCCCCTGCGATGAGACAAGCCGCAGCAGCGCCAGGCCCAGCGTGGTCTTGCCGGAG
>DATMZP010000005.1:0-2432 GCA_035573595.1 Hyphomicrobiaceae bacterium | reverse complement strand
CAGCGCTTCACTCTGGCTCATGGCTTGCTCGCTCCCAGAACCTCGGGCGATTCGAAATCCCTTCGGGGCTGATTGCATGCCCCACTGCACTTGGCAATGCGCGGGCCGCCCCGCTGTCGTGGGAATAACTTGGTGCACCATCGGGGCGAAACAAAGGGTGTCCGGCTGACCCTGAATGGTCCAGGATGGGCGCCGCGGTCCGCCTGTTGAGTGGGCGCGGGACGGGTGAGGCACATGCTGCGGCGTCGGCAATACGTGTTCAACGAGGTGGCGGCCCTCTATGACGAGGTGCGCCCGGGCTATCCACCCGCCATCATTGACGCCGCCATTGCGCAGGCTCGGCTGCCGTCCGGCGGGCGGATTCTGGAGATCGGCTGCGGCACCGGGCAGATCACGGTGCCTTTTGCCGCTCGCGGCTATTCCATCCTGGCGCTGGAGCCCGGCGAGGACATGGCCGCGCTGGCGGCCCGCAATTGCCGCAACTATCCCCAGGTGAGGGTCCTCACGTCGTCGTTCGAGGCCTGGCCGGCCGACGGCCGCACCTTCGACATGGTCCTCTCCGCCATGGCGTTCCATTGGATTGCCCCCGATGCGGGTTGTGCGAAAGCGGCATCGGTGCTTAAGCCCGGCGGGGCGATCGCGCTCGTCTGGCACCTCGACGTATCGCAGGATACTTCCTTCTGGCAGGCGACCGAGCCCATCTACGAGGCCTATTTTCACCCTCCGGAGAAGAGCCACACGACCGTGGCGTCGCTGGCCGAGAGGGCGGCGGTCTACGCCGAGGCGATCGACTGCAGCGGGGCCTTCGGGCCGGTGCAGGAGGCGCGGCAGGCATGGGAGAAGACCTTTCGTAACGGCGACTATCTGAAGCTCTTGCACACCTTCTCGGACCACCGCACCCTGCCGGAGCCCGACAAGACACGCTTCTTCCGCGCCATCGAGGACGCGGTGGAGCGTTTTGACGGAGTCGTGCACCGCCGCTACGAGACGCTGCTGCTGTTGGCGCGCCGGAGATGAAACACCGCCCATGTCAGAGATCGTGCCAGAGACCGTGTCACAGACCGACCTGCACAACGATCCGGCCCTTGCCGCCGGGTTCGACCCGCCCTCGCGGGAGGCGTGGCTGGCGCTGGTTGGCAAGGTCCTGAAAGGGGCGGAGTTCGACAAGCGGCTGGTGGCCAGGACGCTGGATGGCCTTGCCATCCAGCCACTCTATACGCGCGCCGATTGGGCGGCGGAGGCGGCGCCGGTAGGCCGCAGCGGCTGGTATCCGGGCGGCTGGGACATGCGCCAGCGCCACCTTGAGCCAGACCCTGCGGCGGCCAACACGGCGATCCTGGAGGACCTGGAGAACGGTGCCACGTCGCTGCTGTTGCAGGTCCTGGCGCCGGGCCAGGGCGGCCTGTCCTATGGCGCCGAGGCGCTTCATGTGGCCTTGCGTGGCGTGGCCCTGAACGGGACCGCGATCGCGCTGGACGCGCGCGAGAACACACTCGACGCGGCCGGCAGTCTGATCGAGGTCTGGCGCGCGGCCGGCATCAACGAGAACGAGCGGCGCGGCGCCTTCAACTACGACCCGCTGGGCGTGCTGGCCGAGACCGGCACCCTCTACTACCCGGCGCAGCGCTCCTGCGAGATCGCGGCCAAGCTGGCCGCCGATACCCGCTCCATGTCGCACGTTACCGCGCTCCTGGCCGACGGGCGGCCCTGTCACGAGGCCGGCGGCAGCGAGGCGCAGGAGCTGGCGGCGATGCTGGCCACGCTGGTCGCCTACCTGCGCGCCTGCGAGGCGGCGGGGTTGAGGCCGCGTATGGCGCTCGGCAAGATCGCCCTGGCGCTGGCGGCCGACGCCGACCTGTTCCTCACCATCGCCAAATTCCGCGCCGCGCGCCGGCTGGTGGCCCGGGTTGCAGAGGCCTGCGGCGCCGGCAGCGCCGCCGCGGCCATCCAGCTCACGGCGTCCACGTCGGAGCGCATGATGGCGAAGCGTGACCCGTGGGTGAACATGCTGCGCACCACCATCGCCTGCACCGGCGCGGCGTTCGGCGGGGCGGAGGCCATCACTGTGCTGCCGTTCACGTGGGCGCTGGGCAAGCCCGACGCCTTCGCCCGCCGCATTGCCCGCAACACGCATCTGGTGCTGCAAGAGGAAAGCTCGGCTGCCCGCGTAACCGATCCGGCGCACGGCTCCTGGTACGTCGAGAAGCTGACGGAGGAGATGGCCAAGGCGGCCTGGGCTCTCTTTCAGGAGATCGAGGCCCAGGGCGGCATGGCGGCGGCGCTGGAGGGCGGGTTCATCCAGGAGAAGATCGCGCGCGTCGCCGAGGCGCGCGCCGGCGACATCGCCCATGGACGCGTGGAGCTCACCGGTGTGTCGGCCTTTCCGAAGCTCGGCGACGATGGTGTGAAGGTAGACCCGCACCCGCCCTTCG
>DATMZP010000004.1:0-6153 GCA_035573595.1 Hyphomicrobiaceae bacterium | reverse complement strand
TGGCGACGGTTGGGGCCATGGTGGAGAGCGTCGGGCAGGCGGGTATCCCCGCCGAGCGCGTGGTGCTCATGGGGTTCTCGCAGGGCGGCTGCCTCGCCATGGAGTACGCCGCTCGCAACGCCCGCCGCTACGGCGGCATCGCGGGGCTGAGCGCCGCGCTGATCGGGCCGCCCGGCACGCCGCGGGACTACCCGGGCTCACTGGCGGGAGCGCCGGTATTCCTCGGCTGCAGCGACGTGGACGGCCACATCCCGCTGTGGCGGGTGCAGGAGTCCACCCGCGTGCTCGGCGCGCTCGGGGCCGAGGTGACCGAGCGCATCTATCCCCGCATGGGCCACACCATCAACGACGACGAGATTGCGCACGTACGGGGCATGCTGCAGGCCGTGGCCTGAGCGGCATCGGGTCGCGCCAGCGTCACCAGCCGTTCACGCGCGGCCATGTGGCGACGGTCTGCTCCCCGCGCACCACCGTGTAGGCCTCATAGGCCGCACAGGTGATGCAGGCGTGATTGGGCAGCACGCGCACCACGCTGCCCACCGGCAGGCGCTCGAACCAAGCCAGGTCGCGGATGGGTACGGTGCCGTGCTCCTGGTGCACGGTCGCCACCGCCAGGCCCGGCAGCGGCGTTGCCGTCGCCGGGTCGCAGACGAGCCCGTAGCCCGCCTCGGGCATGTAGCGCTGGGCACCCAGGTCCTTGGAGAGCGCCAGCGCCCCCGCGTCGAGAATGAGCGCCGGTGCCGCCTGGCTGTGGCTGATGACACTCGCCAGCACCGAGACGGCGATATCGTCGATGCCGCAGATGTGGCGCGAGGCCTGCGACAGGTCCCAGAACATGTAGATGCCGCAGCGGACCTCGGTGATGCCGGCGAAGCTCGGCGCGTGCAGCACGGTGGGGGTGGAGCCGACGCTGACGATCTCGCACGGCAGCCCGGCGCCGCGGATCGCCGTTGCGACGGCCGCCGCCGCACCGCATTCGGCGCGGGCGATCCCGGCCACCGCGGCCACGTCGTCCGTGCCGTAGGAATGGCCGGCGTGCGTCATGATTCCGCGCAGCCGCAGATGCGGCGAGGCATGGATCGTGCGCGCGAGCGACACGATCGCCGCCACATCGCCGGCAGGCAGCCCCGAGCGGTGCTCGCCGCAGTCCACCTCGATCACGAGCGACAGGCGGATACCCTGCGTCTGCGCGAAGCGCGCGGCCGCCGCGGCAACACCGGCGCTGTCGGTCGCGAGGATCAGATCGGCTCCCGTCTCGGCCATGATGCGTGCGGCGCGCGCGAGCTTGGTCGGGACGACCGGCGTGGCCAGCAGGAGGTCGCGATAGCCGGCGCGCGCGAAGTGGTCGGCCTCCTGCAGCGTGGAGACGGTAACCGCCATCGGCGCACCGGCGGCCGCGAGCCTGGCGACATCGATCGACTTCGCCGTCTTGAGGTGCGGGCGCAGCTGCGCGCCCTTGCTCCGGCAGTGCTCGCGCATGCGCTGCAGGTTGCGCTCCAACCGGTCGAGGTCGAGCAGGAGGCAGGGCGTTTCGAGCTCCGTCAGGTCGGTCATGCGGCTCCTCTCGCGTCCGGTCAGACAAGGTCGAGGAGAGGCTCCAGACTGTCGGCGGCGAAATCCGGCCGCGCGCTGTCCAGGGGCTGCAGCGCCATACGATTGTGCCAGAAGGCCGGCATGCCGACACCCATTGCGCCGGGCACGTCGGCCGCCGACCCCGCCACGAACAGCGTGCGCGCGGGCGGGGTGCCCAGCAACTCCAGCATGGCCCGATACGGCTCGGGCCTCGGCTTGTAGAAGCCCGCGCTCTCGGCCGTGACGACCGCGGCAAAGCGCCCGCCCGTGCGCGCGACGGCCGCCCCGCCCAGCGCGTCGGAGCAATTGGTGACGACGCCGAGCGGCACGCGGTCGGCGAGCGCGGTCAGCACCCGATGCGTCTCCGGCCACGGCGGCAGGTCGGCCCAGCGCGCAATGAGTGCATCGGCGCAGGCAGCGCCGAGGCCGGCTCTCGCGGCGGCCTCGAGCACGATGTTCTCGTACGGGCGATAGGGCCCGGCGCCGTAGGTCAGCTCCAGATAGGCGCGCCGCCACTTGAGGCCGGCCTCCGCCGACCCTGCCGCGCGGCCCCAGAGCGTCCAGGAATCGAGAAGCGCCGTCAGCAGATCGAACACGACGGCGTCATAGCGACGGTGGCCGGTCATCGCTGCGTCGCTCCCGTGGCACGCATGTTGGCGAAGCCGGAGCCGGCCTCCCTGCCCCTACGCCATATATTGCCCGCCGTTGGCGTCGAGGCAGGCGCCGGTGATGAAGCCGGCCTCCTCGCCGGCCAGGAACACCACGCAGCGCGCGACCTCCTCCGCCGTGCCGAGGCGGCCCACGGGAATCTGCGGCAGGATCTTGCCCTCCAGCACCTCCTTGGGCACCGCCATCACCATCTCGGTCGCGATGTAGCCGGGCGCGATGACGTTGCAGGTGATGCCCTTGGCTGCGCCTTCCTGCGCCACGGCCTTGCTGAAGCCCAGGAGGCCCGCCTTGGCCGCGGAGTAGTTGGCCTGGCCCACCTGCCCCTTGCGGCCGTTGATGGAGGAGATGCTGACGATGCGCCCATAGCTGCGGACGCGCATGCTGTCGATCACCAGCCGGGTCATGTTGAAGACGGAGTCGAGATTGGTGTGCAGCACCGCATCCCAGTTCTCCTTGGTCATCCGGTGCAGCATGCCGTCGCGGGTGATGCCGGCATTGTTGACGAGCACATCGACGGGACCCACCTCGCGGGTCACCGCGGCCACACCTTTCTCGCAGGCGGCGAAGTCCGACACGTCCCACCTGTAGATCGGAATGCCCGTCTCGCACTGAAACCGCCGGGCGGCGGCATCGTTGCCGCCATAATTGGCTGCCACGCGATAGCCGTACCTCTTGAGCGCGACCGAGATGGCGAGGCCGATGCCGCGCGTTCCTCCCGTCACAAGTGCAACTCTTGCCATTTGGCGCTTCCCCTTAGCCTCGCACTGCCGCAGGTTTGTTCTTATGCCGATAGAGTAAAAAAATACTTGGATTCACCCGTCATCCCGGCCGAAGCGATGCGAGCCATCGGCGAGCAGCTGCTTCGAGCCGGGACCTCAGGAGTTCCTCGCCTCACGAGGTCCCGGATAGCCTCGCCCTTCGGGTTCGGCTTCCGGGATGACGGGTGCCTCTCAATCCCGCTCCACGCACATGGCGACGCCCATGCCGCCGCCGATGCACAGCGTGGCGAGGCCTCGCTTGGCGTTGCGCCGCTGCATCTCGAACAGGAGGGTGTTGAGCACGCGGGCGCCGGAGGCGCCGATGGGGTGGCCGATGGCGATGGCGCCGCCGTTCACGTTCACCTTCTCGGTGTCCCAGCCGAGAGCCTTGTTGACGGCGCAGGCCTGGGCCGCGAAGGCCTCGTTGGCCTCGATCAGGTCCAGGTCCTTCACGCTCCAGCCGGCCAGCTCCAGGGCCTTCTTGGAGGCCGGGATCGGCCCCGTGCCCATGATCGAGGGATCTACTCCCGCGTGCGCCCACGAGACGATACGCGCGAGCGGCGTAATGCCCCGCTTCTCGGCCTCGGCCAGGGTCATCAGCACCACCGCGGCCGCGCCATCGTTAATGCCGCTGGCGTTGGCAGCGGTTACCGTGCCTTCCTTGTCGAAGGCCGGCTTGAGCTTGGCCACGCTGTCGTAAGTCACCCCGTCCTTGATGTACTCGTCGTCGGCGACCACCGTCTCGCCCTTGCGGGTCTTGATGACGACCGGGGCGATCTCGTCCTTGAACTTGCCAGCCTTGCGGGCAGCCTCCGCCTTGTTCTGGGAGGCCACGGCGAAGCGATCCTGCTCCTCGCGGCCGATCTGCCACTGGCGCGCCACGTTCTCGGCCGTGGTGCCCATGTGGTAGCCGTTGAAGGCATCCCACAGGCCGTCCTTGATCATGGTGTCGATGAACTTCACGTCGCCCATCTTGGTGCCGTCGCGCAAATGCGCGCAGTGAGGGGCCTGGCTCATGCTCTCCTGGCCGCCGGCCACCACCACCCGGGACGAGCCCAGCTGGATCTGCTGGGCGCCCAGCGCCACGGCCCTGAGCCCGGAGCCGCACAGCTGGTTCATGGCCCAGGCCGGCGCATCCACAGGGATGCCGGCCGCGATGGAGGCCTGACGGGCGGGATTCTGGCCGGCGCCGGCGGTGAGGATCTGGCCCATGATGACCTCCGAGACCTCGCCCGGCTCGACGCGGGCGCGCTCCAGGGCAGCCTTGATGGCGACTTTGCCAATGTCATGGGCGGGCAGGCTGGCCAGGGCGCCGTTGAAGGCCCCGACCGGGGTTCGGGCGGCGCCGGCGATCACGATCGAGGATGCGTCCTTCGTCATGGCATGGGCTCTCCAGGGTTCTGGCCGGGAATTCGGGGGTTTGGAACGCGTGGGCGTCTCTCTAGCGTATATTCGTTTATTTAAGGCGCCCCCCCGCGCTCTGACCAGCCCGGACACCGGGAATCGCACAGCAAGCCCGCGGCATCCCGCAACCCAGCCTTGCAAATCGCGCCAGGGATCGCGCCGCGAGGGGGAGGCCGCCCCTACATGTGGGGTTGCCACCTGGGGCCGCCACCGGATCGCCCAAGAATCGTGCTGGTCTCGCGGCCCGTGCCCATGCTAAATTGGCTAAGACGAAAGTTCTAATCTCGGCAGCGATGGCGCAATGCGCGTGCTCAGCAAGGCGGACCCACCTCCCTCCGGCAAGGACCCTGAAAGGGTCGAGCCTGTTGTCATCAAGAAGTACGCCAACCGTCGGCTCTACAACACCGACACCAGCACCTACGTCACCCTGGACGACTTGGCGGCGATGGTCAAATCGGGGCGCGACTTCGTGGTGTTCGACGCCAAGTCCGGTGACGACCTGACCCATTCCGTTCTCACCCAGATCATCGTCGACCAGGAGAGCCGGATGGGTGGGCAGACGCTGCTGCCCATTCCGTTCCTGCGCCAGCTGATCCGATTCTACGGCGATTCCATCGAGCGCATGGTGCCGAGCTACCTGCAGGCGAGCCTGGAGACGCTGGCCAAGGAGCAGGAGCGCTTCCGCAAGACCTTCGCCGGCGCGTTCACGCCCGCCGGCGCCTTCGAGGCCTATCAGGAGCAGGCGCGCAAGAACCTGGTCATGTTCGAGCAGGCCATGGCCATGTTCTCGCCGTTCGGCAAGCCCCCGGGTGCGCGCCCCGGCGAAGCGGAAGGCGCGAAGCCCGAGCCGGCGAAGCCGGAGGCGGAGGGGGCGAAGCCTGCACCCGCGGTCCCGGCCATGCGGTCCGACGAGCTGGACCAGCTCAAGTCGCAGTTCGCCGCCATGCAGGCCAAGCTCGACGAGATCTCACGCAAGGGCTGATCCCGGCCGCTCTGCACCGCGAAAATGCCGCGCAGCGGCATGGCGCTGCTGCGTGGTCGTGCGAACCGAACCGAAAGTGGCCCATCGCCGCCGACCGAGACGGCTGCGGGCGCTTCCCTGAGGCGGGCGGACGGATCGTGCCGTGGCCCGACCGAAGTCCCGGCGCAGGGCCCCATGCTTGACCACACCGGGCCGCATCGGCCATTAACCCCTTCCCTGCGGCGGCGGAACCCTTTCAGAGATGCAAGCCATGTCCTCCACCAAGGCGAGCGAACGCTACAATGCGCCCGTGCGCGAGACGCACTGGCAGAAGGTGTGGGAGGAGCGCGGCACCTTCCGGACCCCAGATGACTTTGGCAAGAAGAGCAAGAAGCCGAAGCGCTACCAGCTCGAGATGTTCCCCTATCCGTCGGGGCGCATCCACATGGGCCACGTGCGCAACTACACCCTGGGCGACGTGATGGCCCGCTACATGCGCGCCAAAGGGTACAACGTCCTGCACCCCATGGGCTGGGACGCCTTCGGTCTGCCGGCCGAGAACGCCGCCATCGAGCGCAAGGTCCACCCCGCCAAGTGGACCTACGAGAACATCGACACCATGCGCGCCCAGCTCCAGGCCATGGGGTTCTCGCTCGACTGGGGCCGCGAGTTTGCCACCTGCAACCCCGACTACTATGTCCACCAGCAGCGCCTGTTCCTGGATTTCCTGAAGAAGAAGCTGGCCTACCGCAAGACCGCCAAGGTCAACTGGGACCCGGTCGAGAACAC
>DATMZP010000003.1:0-2024 GCA_035573595.1 Hyphomicrobiaceae bacterium | reverse complement strand
AAAGGGCCGGCCCCGTCCTCCACAGCCCTCAAAAAATCTTCAGCCGCGCCCAAACTGCGGAAGTTGGGCTAGCCCCTCCCCACAAGGGGGAGGGGAATCCGCGCAGCGGCTTGCATGTCGCGCCCGGCCAAACTCCGCCGTCCCGGTTGGTCAGTTTCGTCTTAGACCCGGAGGGTCTGTGTTCTACCCGTCATCCCGGACGAAGCGATGGGAGCCGCAGGCGAGCAGCGCTCCGATCCGGGATCTTGCGGAGTGTGGCTCCTGCTCGTCGTCTCCCGAGGTCCCGGATAGTCTCGCCCCTGCGGGGCTCGGCTTCCGGGATGACGGGTGGAAACATCAGCTTCCCGGCGTCTCGATGAGGTCGGTGCGCTTCTTGAGGATGGCGTCGGCCTTGTAGGCGGGGATCTTGAACTCCCAGCCCTGGGTGCGGGCGGCGATGCCCTCGGCGGTCTTCTTGGCGTCGCCCTCGCCGCCGGCCACCGTGACGGTGAGCCAGCGCGCGTCGCCCTCCTTGCGCAGGCGCAGGGTGGTGGTGAGGCCGTCGGCGCTCTCCACCTTCACTACGCCCGCGCCCTCGGCAGGCGGCGGCGCGGCGATCTTGCGCACGTCCTCCAGGTCGACGGAGGCGACGGCACGGGCGAGCGACTCGGCCGCCGAGGCATCCCTCAGCTTCTTGCCGTCCGCCGGGAAGCCCACGAACGCAAGCTTGGGAGACTCGAACGGCGGATGGGTCCATTCGGGCGCTTTGGCGTCCTTGGCATCGGCTTTCGCCGCATCGACCTTCGGCGCATCGGCTTTGCCGCTCGCGTCGGCCTTGGCATCCTTGGGTGCATCCTTGGCGGCATCCTTCGGGGCAGCCGGCGGCGCCGGGCGCTCGATCTTGAGCGGCTGCTCGCCGGGAATCTCGACGCTGACGCGGTTGATCTTGGCGGCATCGAGCGACAGCACCGAGGTCTTGACCCAGTCCTTGGTGGACACCGGCGCGTCCAGCTCCACGCTGGTGAGCCAGGTCTGCGGGTTGCCGGGCTTGCGCACGTAGGTGCCGCCGGTCTGGCCTGCGCCGTAGCCCGCGAAGCGCCGCTTGCCGAGCACCACCTCGGAGATGGCCTTGCCGTCGGCGCCGATGAGCCGCAGCAGGCGCGACTTGGCGCCTTTCTGCGCGGGGTCCTCCAGCTCGAGGGCGGCGTAGCGATCGGGCTTGCCGGTCTTGGGCTCGACCAACTCGGCCTGGCCAAGGCCCACCAGCAGCGCCCGCACCTTGGCCACGTCCACCGGATAGCCGTCCCGGCTCTTGAGGCTCCAGGTGCCGTTCTGGGCGCGCTCCAGCGCCACCGTCTCCTCGCCCTGGCGGATCTCCAGCCCCGTCACCTGGCGGATCGAATCCGCCAGAGTGGGCACCAGCTTGTCGCCGGGGGTCTTGCCGCTGCCCCACTGGTTGCCCGCGGCGAAGGTGACGAGGGCAAGCAGCGCCGACGCAACGGCGATGCCGGCAAGATTGACGAAGCTCCTAGGCGTCATGGCTGGCCCCCGCTCCCTGCTCCTCACCCGGTTTCGTCGGCGCGGCCGTGCGGCGGCGCCGGTAGGCCCAGCCGACACTGGCGAACCCGATCAGCAGCGGCACCGCCGCGATGTTGAAGAACTTCAGCACGCCGTCGAGGCGGTCGATGTCCTTGCGCAGCTCGCGCTTCACGAGGCGCAGCTCGTGCTGGGTCGACACCAGGTCGCCGCGGAACTTCTCGATCTCCTGCTTGTCCTTGTCGCTGAGCACCAGCTCCTCGCCGCCGCTGCCCTCCTTCTGCAGGCCGGCGAGCTTGGTGCGCAGCTCGGTGAGCCTGGCGGTGAGGGCCTGCTCGCTGGACAGATAGCGCACCTCCGCCTCGCGGCGCAGCGCGTTGACCAGCTCGAACGGCCGGTCGGCGACGCCGCGGGCGCGCAGCGAGATGAGGGCATCGGAGCCGGTCAGGTTCTCGAGCGCCGCCAGCACGAAGGCGCCGTTGTGGGCGCTGGGAACGGCCACCTGCTGG
>DATMZP010000002.1:0-3457 GCA_035573595.1 Hyphomicrobiaceae bacterium | reverse complement strand
TCACATCGGCGGACGCGCGGCGACTATTCATGCCGTTGCCAAGATGGGTCTCACATCCGACAACCATGTCCTCGACGTGGGGTGCGGCATCGGTGGCGCCACACGCTATCTCGCCGCCACGGCAGGCTGCGCCGTCACCGGCATCGATCTGACGCCGGCCTACATCGCCGCCGCCGAGGAGCTGACCCGGCGCACCGGCCTCGCCGACCGCGTCACCTACGGGGTGGCGAGCGCGCTGGCGATGCCCTTCGAGAACGGCACCTTCGATGCTGCCATCACCTTCCACGTTGCGATGAACATCAAGGACCGGCCCGCCCTCTACCGCGAGGTGGCCCGCGTCCTGAAGCCGGGCGCGCTGTTCTGCAGCTACGACGTCATGAAGGGCGGCAGCGATGCGATGACCTTCCCTGTTCCCTGGGCCGAGACGCCCGCCATCAGCCACCTGACCACACCGCAGGAGATGCAGGTGCTGCTCCGCGATGCGGGATTCGAGGTCACCGAGGTGGAGGACCGGACGGCCTTCGGCATCGAGTTTTTCCGCCAGGCCCTCGCCAGGGCTGCGACGAGTCCAATGTCGCTCGGCCTCCACATCGTGATGGGCGCCACCGCGCGGGAGAAGTTCCAGAACATGCTGGCCAACCTGGAGAGCGGCGCCATCGCCCCGACGGTCATGATCGCCAAGCGTGCCGCCTGACACCGCGCGCCATAGCCCTTCCCCTCGCAGGGGAGGCATTCGCACCGGGATTCGCATTGGCGCGGCCATATCCGCTATCGTTGGATGGGGTCAGACCCCTCACGTCCAAAGTCGAGATATGACTGTAGCTTGGAGGCGAGGGGTCTGACCCCGTTTAGCGCCCCGGTAACGCGAGGGGTCTGACCCCGCAACCGGCAGCGGCACAGGGAGAGAACGGGATGCGCCACGGCGGGAAGATTCTGGTCGGTCAGCTCGAGGCCCAGGGCGCCACGGCGGCGTTCACGGTGCCGGGCGAGAGCTTCCTGGCCGCGCTCGACGGCCTGCACGACTCCAACCGCATCAAGACCGTGATCTGCCGCCAGGAGGGTGGCGCCTCCATGATGGCGGAGGCCTGGGGCAAGGTCACCGGCGAGCCCGGCGTGTGCTTCGTCACCCGCGGTCCGGGCGCCGCCAACGCCATGTCCGGGTTGCATGTCGCCCAGCAGGACTCCACGCCGATGGTGCTGTTCATCGGCCTGCCGGCCCTGGGCCACGAGGACCGCGAGGCGTTCCAGGAGATCGAGGTCAAGCAGCTGTTCTCGTCGTTCGTGAAGTGGGCAGCCGTCATCCGCCAGACCGAGCGCATCCCCGAGTACGTGAGCCACGCCTTCCACATCGCCCGCTCCGGCCGGCCCGGCCCCGTGGTCCTGGGCCTGCCCGAGGACATGCTGGCAGCGGAGTGCGAGGCTGCCGACGCCAAGGCGGCCCGGCTGCCGGGCGCCCAGCCCAGCGCCGCCGACATGGCCCTGCTGCAGGCCAGGCTCGCCACCGCCCAGCGGCCGGTGATGATCGTCGGCGGGCCCGGCTGGAGCGCCGAGGTGAAGAGCGCGGTCGAAAAATTCGCCGACCGCTTCGACCTGCCCGTGGCGCCGGCCTTCCGCTACCAGGACTACTTCGACAATCGCCACCGCTGCCACGCGGGCTGCGCCGGCATCGGCATTGACCCGGCGCTGGCCGCCGCCATCAAGTCGGCCGACCTGCTGATCGTGGTCGGCGCCCGCCTCGGCGAGATGACCACCAGCCGCTACACCCTGCTCGAGGTTCCCAACCCGCGCCAGTTCCTGGTGCACGTGCACCCTTCCCCGCACGAGCTGGGCTCGGTCTACCGCGCCGACCTGCCCATCGCCACCACGGCGGCTGCCTTCGCCGAGGCGCTGGCCCAGCTGCAGCCACCTCCCAAGCTCGCCTGGAGCGGCCTCAGGGCCGAGCTGCACGCGGCCTATCAGAGCAGCCTGCGGCCCGTGCCGCTGCCGGGCAAGGTGCAGCTTGCCGAGGTGGTGCGCACCGTATCGAAGATGCTGCCCGACGACGCCATCGTCACCAACGGCGCCGGCAACTTCGCGGCCTTCGTGCACCGCTTCTTCGAATACAAGCGCTACCGCACCCAGCTCGCCCCCACGTCCGGCTCCATGGGCTACGGCCTGCCGGCGGCGGTGGCCGCCAAGCTCGCCCGGCCGGAGCGGGCCGTCGTCAACTTCCAGGGCGACGGCTGCTTCCTGATGACGGGCCAGGAGCTGGCGACGGCCGTGCAGTACGGTTTGCCCATCGTCACCATCATCGCCAACAACGGCCTCTACGGTACCATCCGCATGCACCAGGAGCGCGAGTACCCTGGCCGCGTGATCGGCACCACCCTGGTGAACCCCGACTTCGCCGCCTACGCCCGCTGCTTCGGCGCCGACGGCTACACGGTGGAGACGACGGCCGACTTCGGCCCTGCCTTCGCCCAGGCACTGGACTCGGCCAAGCCCTCCGTCATCGAGCTCAAGATCGACCCGGAAGCCATCTCGGTGCGCAAGACCCTCGCGGAGGTGCGCGAAGGGCGGTGATCCGCGCCGCTCGTTCACACGCGCCGGGCCGCATCGACTCCTCGCTAGGGTTGCTTGGGCTGCTCTGTCTGCTTGGGTTGCTCCGTTTGCTTGGGTTGCTCTGTTTCCTCCCGCTGCTTCGAGATCGTGTCCTTGATCTCCTGGGCGGTCATCGCGATCTCGATGCGGTCGGCCTTCTTCTCGAAGGCCTTGCCGCCGATGACGACGCTGCCGGGGCTGATGCCGAGAAACTCGCCCATGTCGGCGCGGATGGCAGGCTCACCGGCGGATGTTCCCACCTCGGAAACGTGGCCGACCTTCTGACCGTCGGAGCTGTAGACCGACAGTCCGACAATGCTGGGGTCCACCTGTTGCGCCGCCGGCTTGTCGGGCGAGGGACCTTGCTGCGCCGATACGGGCGATATCGCCAACGCCAGGGCAATGCCGCCGGCTGCCACGATTGGCCTGATCATCGAGCTCTCCTCTTGGTTATCGCGCCTCAACGCCAACGATTGACCAGGAGGGATGTTCCGGCAGCCCGCCGCGATCAGGCTCCGGATCGACCCCCGAGGCGGTCTCGGACCTCCCTTACTGCAGCGCCCTGCTGCCAGACATCGTCCGCTCCCTTGCGGCCTTGAGCTCCTCCATCGTCTCGCTCATGATGGTGGCCGGGTTGAAGCTCGGCGGGAACGAGCGCGGCGGGAACTCCTTGAACGTGTCCGCGAACTGGAAGACGTCGTCCATGATGCCGTAGAGCGACCCGACGTGATTCAGGTTCCAGTCCCAGAACGTGTTCGACGTGACGTCGGCCCGCTCGAACGGGTCCTGGTACAGGTTGTATATCTTCTGCAGGCGCAGCGTCGTGAATGGCTCGGCCCACACCTGCATGGTGCCCCGCGACCGCTGCTCGGAGAAG
>DATMZP010000001.1:0-3605 GCA_035573595.1 Hyphomicrobiaceae bacterium | reverse complement strand
GTTAGATCGACACAGCTCAATACAGCCTTCGGGAAGGTTGTGGTTGGCGAAAGCGAGCCCGACGTAGTCGGCAAGATGGGACGCCCGCATCGAATTGTTGAAGGCTGTGGCTATTACTACGGCCGGCCCATTGCTGGGTGTGCCCGTGAATACGTTTACTTTCCTCCCTTCACCATCGTCGACGAGGCTTGGTTAATTGCCTTCGACGCTGGCGGCGCCGTGAGTCATACAGCTTACTTCGTATCGCCGTGACCCTGCCCGCAGGTGCATCCAGCGACCTTAGCGCTCAGCGCAGGCCGAAGGTGACCGCCAGGCCGGCGCTGTAGCAGGGCTTGGTCCGCAATCTCCCGTTGCCACCCTTGCCGCAAGCTGCGCAGCCCCAATGGAGAGGGCGTGGCATGAACGCCGACTGAGCGAAGGCGAGCAAGTGCAGGCGTCTTCAAGCCGCGCTCTTTGCTCTCGTCGGCAGCTTTCTCACCTCCGCGCCCGCCCGGCTCTCCGCCATACGCAGGTCGTAGGCGCTTTGCAGGTTGAGCCAGAATTGCGGGCTCATGCCGAGCCAGTGGCCAAGCCGCAGGGCCGTATCGCCCGTGATGGCACGCTTGCCCTTGATGATCTGCGAGATGCGGTTGGCGGGAACGGAGAGCTGACGCGCAAGCTCTGTGGGGGACATGCCGATCTCCTCCAGTTCGTCCGCCAGCACGTCGCCGGGATGTATCGCTGTGCGCTTCAAGCCTGCTCTCACTCAGTGGTGGTAGTCTACGATCTCTACATCCTGCGGACCGCGTGCCTCTTTGGGCCAGCGAAAGCAAATGCGCCATTGCTTGTTGATGCGAATGCTGAACTGGCCGGCTCTGTCGCCCGTCAACGCCTCCAACCGATTGCTGCGCAGCATTCGCAGATCCTCAAGGCTCGTAGCCGCGTTGATTATCTCCAGTCGCTTCGAGGCTTGCTTGGCAAACCCCGAGAACGCCTTCACGGACTCGCCGTTTGCGAACTGGGCGGTCCGCTTATCCCGATAGCTCAGGATCATAAAGACACGTAGGCGCCTGAACGCCGTACGTCAAGCGTCCAAGTCGGTAGGATTTATGTGAGCAGCCCGCACAGCACCTGCGGCAGCACCTCGGGCAAATCCTCCGCGATCAGGCCGATGCCGAAGGCGTTGGCGCACTCCCCGTGCAGCCACACCGCCGCGCACGCCGCCTCGAAGGCCGGCATGCGCTGCGCGAGCAGGCCCGCGACGAGCCCCGCCAGCACGTCTCCCGAGCCGGCGGTGGCGAGCCACGGCGGGGCGTTGTCGTTGATGGCGGCGCGGCCGTCGGGGGCGGCGATCACCGTGTCCGGCCCTTTGAGGATGACGACAGCACCGCTCGTCGCTGCCGCCTGCCGCGCCCGGTCGAGCTTGGAGCCCGGCAACTCGCCGAACAGGCGCTTGAACTCGCCCTCGTGCGGCGTCAGCACGACCGCGCTCCTGCGGCTCGTGATGGCCTCGAACAACGCCTGCGCCGTCGGGCTGGGGTCGGCCCGCACCACGAAGCCCAGCCCCGCCGCCTTCACCGGCGCCTCCGCCCCGTCCGTCGCAAACGAGGTGAGCGCGTCGGCATCGAGCACCACGCCCGCCGCCGAATCGAGCACGGTAAGCACGGTCGCCGCCGTCGCCGCGCCGACCCCGGCGCCGGGGCCGATCAGCACGGCGTTGCGGCGCTCGTCGGCCAGCACCTCGGCCAGCGCCGCATCGGAGGCGACGGCGCGCACCATCACCGCCGTGGCGTGGGTGGCGTTGATGGCGGCAGCCGGGGCATTGCCGACCAGGGTCACAAGCCCGGCGCCGACCCGCAGCGCGGCCCGCGCGCCCATGCGGGCCGCGCCGGTGCTCTCCGCCGGTCCCGAGACGACGATGGCGTGACCGCGCATGTATTTGTGCGCATCCAGGTGCGGGCGCGGATAATGCGAGAGCCACAGCGTCGAACGGTTGGCCGAGGCGCGCGGGCAGATCTGGCCCAGTACGCTGGCGGGGATGCCGATGTCGGCCACGCGCACCATGCCGCACCTGAGCCTCCCGGGCAGCAGCAGGTGACCCGGCTTCATGCGGAAGAAGGTGACGGTTGCGGTGGCCTGCACGACCGGCCCCGCGGCCTGACCCGTCGTTCCGTCGAGCCCGCTCGGCACATCCACGGCCACCACCGGCCTGCCCGCATTGTTGATGGCTGCCACCACCTCCGCCGCCGCCCCGTCGAGCGCCCGGGAAAGTCCGGCCCCGAACATCGCATCGACGATGATATCGGCGCCCGCTAACGTCGCCGCCGAGAGCGTCTCGATCTCTCCCTCCCAGCGCCCCGCCATGACCGCCGCATCGCCCCTGAGCGCCTCGCGGCTGCCCAGCAGACCGACGCGCACGCGATGGCCCTGTGCCCGGAGCGCCCGTGCCGCCACGAAGCCGTCCCCGCCATTGTTTCCGGGCCCGCAGGCCACCGCCACCGATGTCCCGCCGCCGCCCAGCTCGGCCGCAGCCGCGGCCACGGCGCGGCCGGCCGCATCCATCAGCGCCAGATTCGGCGTGCCCGCGGCAACTGCCAGGCGGTCCGCGTGTCCCATCTCCTCGGTGGTGAGCAACTCGTGGCCGGGCACTGCCTTCCCTCGTACTGTCGATGGGCGGGCCATCATGCCCCCGCGTGGCCGGCGAGCCAACGCCGAAGCCACTCGATGAGGCAATGGTTATAAGTTATGCAAAATGCCTTCCAAATAGGCAAAATCGGCGATTGCCCACAGATCATGTTGCCCTGTAGATACAGATAGCCGCCGGCTCCCGGGTCTGGCGACATGTCCTGGCACGCAGTCTGCTTGATAAGCGCGGGCCGTGGCAGCGGTGGCGCTCTGGAACGCTCGTCGGGAGGTGCAGGGACTGCATGAAGAAGATCGAGGCTATCATCAAGCCCTTCAAGCTCGACGAGGTGAAGGAGGCCCTGCAGGAGATCGGCCTGCAGGGCATCACGGTGATCGAGGCCAAGGGCTTCGGCCGTCAGAAAGGGCACACCGAGCTCTATCGCGGCGCGGAGTATGTTGTCGATTTCCTGCCCAAGGTAAAGATCGAGGTCGTGCTGTCGGACGAGATGCTGCCGAAGGCGCTCGATGCCATCCAGAAGGCTGCGAAAACTGGCCGCATTGGCGACGGCAAGATATTCATCTCAACCGTCGAGGAAGCGATCCGCATCCGAACCGGCGAGACCGGGACCGACGCGATTTAAGGCAAGCCAGCGCCCGCGCCGCCATGGGGACCCCGCGGGGGGATGGCGCGTGGGCGGGTTCGGGCGCTTAGACTCTCAGGCAAAGACAGGGGATAGCAATGGCAGATAAACCGAAGACCGTTGGCGACGCGCTGAGGCTGATGAAGGACAAGGAGGTGAAGTTCCTTGACCTGCGGTTCACCGACACCAAGGGCAAGCTGCAGCACGTCACGGCCGACGCGTCTGTGGTCGACGAGGGCATGTTTGCCGAGGGCTATGCCTTCGATGGCTCCTCGATCTCCGGCTGGAAGGGAATCGAGGCCTCCGACATGCTCTTGATGCCGGATGCCGCCAGTGTTCATATCGACCCGTTCTTTGCCC